>QHBL01000029.1 GCA_003244125.1 Chthoniobacterales bacterium | reverse complement strand
GTCGCACTCACCGCGCAAATCGACCTCGCGAAATGCAACGGCGAGTTCACGCTCGCGCTCGGCTTCGATTCTTCGCCCGTGGGCGCGGCGCATCACGCGCGGGCGAGTCTGCTCGATGGCTTCGAAGCCGCGCGCGACGAGTACATCAAGGAATGGCAGAAATGGCAAAAGCCGCTCGAAAAACCAGTGGAGGAGAAAGCGGCCAGCGGACTCGATTACTACCGCATCAGCACCGCGGTACTACACACGCATCAGGCAAAGAAATTTCCAGGCGGAATCGTGGCCAGCCTTTCCATTCCGTGGGGATTTTCGAAGGGCGATGCTGATCGCGGCGGTTATCATCTCGTCTGGGTGCGCGACCTCGCGCAGGTAAACGGCGGCTTGCTCGCTGCCGGCGCGGCGCTGGGCGCGGCCAAGGTGTTGCGTTTCCTCGCAATCACTCAGGAAGCGGATGGCAGCTGGCCGCAAAACATGTGGGTCGCCGGCATGCGCTACTGGCAGGGCGAACAGATGGACGAAAGCGCCTTCCCGATTCTGCTTACCGCGACGGCATTTCGCGAAAAACTGATCGATCGCCCGCAGCTGGAGCGACTCTGGCCGATGGTGCGCAAGGCGCTTTGTTTCATCGTGCAACGCGGTCCGGCCACGGAACAGGATCGCTGGGAAGAAGTGGGCGGCTATTCGCCTTATACGATTGCGGTCGAGATCGCGGCACTGCTGGAAGCGGCGGAGTTTTCGCTCGAGCCGGAGCTTTGCGATTATCTGCGCGAGACGGCGGATGTTTGGAACGAAAGCATCGAGCGCTGGACTTACGCGAGCGGGACGGAGCTGGCGCGGAAATGCGGCGTGGAAGGTTATTACGTGCGCATCGCGCCGGAGAAGCACGACGGCAGTTCGTCCGTCAATGGCAAGGTGCAGATCAAAAACATGCCGCAACCGACTTACATCACTGCGTCCGACATGGTGTGCGTCGATGCGCTCGCGCTGGTGCGGTTCGGATTGCGCGCGGCCGACGACCCGCGCATTCTCAATACCGTGAAGGTGCTCGATTCATTGCTGAAAATCGAGACGCCGCATGGTCCGTGCTGGCATCGATACAATCACGACGGCTACGGAGAGCATGAAGATGGCGCGCCGTTCGACGGCACCGGAATTGGCCGCGCGTGGCCGCTGCTCAGCGGCGAGCGCGCGCATTACGAACTTGCGGCCGGGCGCAAAGATGAAGCGCATCGTTTGATGAAAGCGATGGAAGGATTCACCAGCGATGGCGGAATGATCCCGGAACAAATCTGGGACACGGATGATATTCCGGAGCGCGCCTTGTATTTCGGCCGACCGAGCGGCTCGGGCATGCCGCTGGTCTGGGCACACGCGGAATATATCAAACTCTCGCGTTCGATTCGCGACGGCAAAGTCTTCGACATGCCGCCGTGTTCCGCGAAGCGCTACGTGCAGGAAAGAACGCGAGCGAAATTCGCCAGCTGGCGATTCACTGACCCGATCCCGTCGCTTCCAGAGGAGAAGAATCTGCGCATCGAAGTCCTCGTGCCGGCGACCGTGCACTGGAGCATTGATGGCTGGAAAACGGCGCACGACGCCGAGACGCGCGACACAAAACTCGGCGTGCACATCGTTAATCTCTCGCGCGCGGAATTGCCGGCGGGAGCATCACTCGTATTCACATTTCACTGGAAAGATGCGGACCGGTGGGAGGGGCGCGACTTCATCATCTCCTTATGAAACGCGACATCGTGGTCATCGGCGCGCCGATCGGCGGAGCGGCCGCGCTCGCGCAACTGGTGCGCGGATTGCCACGCGATTTCGACGCGGCGGTGTTTGTGGTGCTGCACACCGCGCCGGACACGCCGATTCTTCTTGCCGATGTGCTCAACGCGCCCGGCGGCATTCGGGCGGCGGCGGCGATCCACGGCGAACCTGTGCGGCGGGGGCGCGTTTATGTTGCGATCGAAAACAAACATCTGCTTTTGCGTGCCGAAGCAGTGAACCTGAGCGATGGAAACGGCCGTGTGCAGCGGCCTTCGATCGATGCGCTCTTTGAAAGCGCGGCCGAGAGTTACAATGGCCGTGTTGTCGGCGTGATCTTGCTGCACGCGCGCGAGGAAGGCCGCGATGGATTGCGCGCGATCCGCCGCGCCGGCGGACGGACCGTCACGCATCGCAACGAATCGATGTCCGAAGCGCCGCGAGATGCGGAGACGGGCGAGCCGTTATCGGACCGACATGTGGAGCTGGAGCAAATCGTCGGGCAGCTTCTGGCCTACGCCGCCGGGCAGGAATGATACGCACCTGCCGCCCTGGCGTTACGAATCAGGATTGATGCAGCCTGCTGCAGCCGCGACCGAAGAAGCGCTCCACGAACGCGAGATCACGTTCGCCGCGCTCGCCCAAGTCGCGCCTGTGGGCATCATGCGGTTCGATGCTCAGGGCCGGTGCAATTACGTGAATGATCGCTGGACGGAATTGAGCGGGCTGAGCATCGACCGCGCGATTGGCGACGGTTGGATGCAGGCAATCCATCCCGAAGATCGCGCGGCGGCGATGGAGCGCTGGCGTTCACTTTGGAAAAGCGAAGGCAATTTCCGCGAAGAGTATCGCTTGCGCAGAGAAGATGGCGCGACCCGCTGGGTGTTGGCGGAAGGCGCGCCCTTGCGCAGCTACGCGGGCGAAGTCACCGGGTTCATCCGCGCGGTCACCGATGTGACGCGGCATCGCGAACTCGAGAACGAGCTGATCTCCGCGCGCGCGGAACTCGAGCAACGCGTGCGCGAACGCACAGCCGATCTGCAAGCGGAGATTTGCGAGCGGCAGAAGCT
>QHBL01000318.1:19777-22880 GCA_003244125.1 Chthoniobacterales bacterium | reverse complement strand
GGATCAGCCTGGTCGCTTGCGGTGGTGAACAAGGCGTCGCGGGCCTCGGTCGCCGGTGGCGGCTCCGAGACACAGCAAAACCAGGTGACATCAGCTTGGCGTGCCAGCGGATCGATCATCGAAACCAATCCGCCCGAGGCTGGCCGGACAGCCCAGTGATCATTCTCCCAAACGAAATCGTTCGGCCCGCGGTTGGAAACTATGATGAGATTGCCGTTTTTCTCTGTCATTCTGAGCGCCATGCAGCGAAGCGGAACGAAGTCGAAGAATCTCTAATCATTGCGGTTGAAGAAGAACAGTTGGAGATCCTTCGACTGCGCTTCGCTCCGCTCGGGATGACAAAGAAGGTGCATGGATCGTAACGATATCGGGATCGTCGCTGCTGCTATCGCTCGCCACTCGCCCCTATCCTTCACATCTCATGCCTGATGGCCCAAAGATCAGCGAAGATCGGATTGAATAACGACTCCCTTAGGAACGGCACGCCGGGTGAACCGCCGGTGCCCTTCTTTGCCCCGATGGTGCGTTCCACCAGCTTGATGTGCCGATAACGCCATTCCTGTAATCCTTCATCGAGGTCAGTCATGAGTTCGAATAGGATGGAGACGTCGGGCGAGCTCTTGTAAAGACCGAGGATTTCGCGCTGCACTTGCTCGTTAGGCTCGTTAGCTCGAGTGATGTCGCGATTCTTCAGCTCTGTCGGAATGGTGGCGCCGCGCGTTTCAAGAAACTCATAGAAATGATCGATCACGGTCCGTTCGTGAATCCGCGCCTGCAAGCGTTCCGCGCCGGGAAAATCGGGTTTCACGTGAGCCAGAGCTGAAGCGCGCTTGTAGCCGAGGAGAAACTCGAGCTCCCGGAATTGCACTGATTGAAAACCAGACGCGGTTTCCAGCCGATCGCGAAAACTGGAGAAAGAAGACGGCGTCATTGTCTCCAAAATATCGATCTGGCCGACGAGCGTCTTCATGATGGTGCGGGTGCGCTTGAAGGAATGAATGGCGCTGAAGAGCTCACCGGCGGAGAAGTCGCGCTTGATTTTCTCGAATTCATGCAAGAGCTGCTTGAACCATAGCTCGTAGGTTTGATGAATGATGATGAAGAGCATCTCGTCGTGCTCCGCCGGGCTGGAGCGTGGGCGTTGCAGCGTGAGCAGTTTCTCGAGGTCGAGATAATTCGCGTAAGTTAAGGGCGGCATCGGGCAACTTCGCCTGCTCGTCGTGCTGGTCAAAATTTGTGTAGTCGGTTAGGATCGCCGGCAAAATCGCGAGTACCTATGCAGACTAAAGCCAGTAGGAGCGGAGGTTGGCTGCTGCGCCGGGCCGCTCTTGTGCTCGTCTTGAATTTCTTCGGCCGACTCATCGGATTGCCAAACTTGTCTGCTGCGGATCTCTCTTCGCCAATAACCGTCAACACGCGCATTGGTCCCATGCGGCATGTGGTGCGTTACGCACCTACGCCCGATATTCCGCGCGAGGTCCTGGCGCGGTGTCCAGTCGGCCACGGTAGTTTCGCGATCGACATCAGCTATGTTTCAGGTATGGCGGACGCTGTGCGGGTGGTCAAAAGCACTGGTTTGCACCGACGTAGACCAGGCGTTGATGGCGACTCTGCGCAAATGGTGTTTTCAGCCACACGCTTTGCGCAAAGTAATCGTGCCGGTTGACTTCGATTACCGCAAAAAGCAAAGCGGCTGATCGTCTCAACGCAATAGCTTGCCGCTCGCAAAATCGCGCCATTGCCTACATTATCGGGAAGTGAATGGACCTGAACGTCAGGACGGCAATGGTTTTCAAACCGTCGCGCAGAAGCCGACTAAGATCGGCGAAGGCGCGCCTGGCGCGCCGGACGATCCGAATGCCGCGGAGGATAATAGAAGTCCGACGCCCGGCGCACAGCCGCCGAGTGATGCGCGCGACGTGGAACTGACCGAACCACATCGTGTGGCTGCTGGGCTGCCCGCAGTCATTCAAAGCCTGAAGTTCACTTTACGCGAGACGGGTCTTACCCGCGGTCTCGGCGCCTGGACGAAGGTGAACAAGAAGGATGGATTTGATTGTCAGAGCTGCGCCTGGCCGAGCCCTGATGAGCAGCGCAACGCATTTGAATTCTGCGAGAGCGGCGCCAAGGCGCTGGCCAGTGAAGCAACGAAGAAGCAGATCACGCCACAATTCTTCCGCGAACACTCCATCGCCGAGCTACAAAAGCAGAGCGATTATTGGCTGGAGCAACAAGGCCGGCTCGTGCATCCAGTGATTAAACTTTCCGGCGCGACACATTACGAGCCAATCCAATGGAAAGAGGTTTTTGCCTTACTCGCAAACGAGCTAAACGCGTTGCCTTCTCCGCATGCCGCAACTTTCTATACCAGCGGACGCACCAGTAACGAAGCGGCGTTTCTCTACCAACTATTTGTGCGACAATTCGGAACTAACAATCTGCCGGATTGCTCGAATATGTGCCACGAATCGAGCGGCGCCGCGCTCAATGAAAGCATCGGCATCGGCAAAGGTTGCGTCAAGCTGGAGGACTTTGAGAAGTGCGACGCGATTTTCATAATAGGGCAAAACCCCGGAACGAATCACCCGCGCATGCTAACGACTCTTGAGCGGGCGAAGAAGAACGGCGCCAAGATAGTCGCGATTAATCCGCTGCCGGAGCCGGGACTGATGGAAGTAGTTAACCCCAACCCGCAGGAATACGACAACGTTCTCAACTATCCGCTCAAGATGCTGTTTAATCGCAGCACTCACTTAAGCGACCTCTGGCTCCCGGTGCAGATCAATGGTGACATGGCTGCCATGCGCGGCATCATGAAAGAAATGGGGGCGGAAGAAGAGCGCGCATCAGGTTCGGTCTTCGACCACAATTTCATCGAGCAATACACAACCGGCTTCGCTCAATTCATCGAGCATCTGCGCGGGACGCGGTGGGACGATATTCTTGCCGGCAGCGGACTGACTCGAGCGCAAATTCGCGCCGCTGCCGAGATTGCGATGCGCAGCAAACGCATTATTTGCTGCTGGGCCATGGGGTTGACTCAACACAAAAATGCGGTCGCAACTATACAGGAGGTAATGAACTTCCTGCTGCTGGGCGGTCA
>QHBL01000318.1:16164-19653 GCA_003244125.1 Chthoniobacterales bacterium | reverse complement strand
GTTGGTATCTGGGAACGAATGAACGATGAGTTCCTCGATCGGCTGGGCGCGGAGTTCAGCTTCGTTCCGCCGCGCGAACATGGTGTCGATACGGTGAACGCAATCCGGCAAATGCACGAGGGGAAGATTTCCTTCTTCTTTGCCATGGGTGGCAATTTCCTCGCTGCTTCTCCCGACACCGAATACACCGCGCGTGCTTTACGGAACTGCCGCGTCACTGCCCACGTTTCCACCAAGTTAAATCGGTCACATCTCGTTAGCGGTCACATTGCGTTGATTCTTCCGTGCCTTGGCCGATCCGAGGTTGACCCCCAAGCATCGGGCGAGCAGTTCGTCACGGTGGAGGACTCGATGGGGATCATCAATCCCTCGCGGGGACACCTTGAGCCCGCCAGCAAAGATTTGCTGAGCGAGGCAGCCATTGTCGCCGGTTTGGCAAAGGCAACTCTGGGTTCGCGCAGCAGCGTTGATTGGGATGGACTGGTAGGTGATTACGATCGCATTCGCGACCACATCGAGCATGTCATTCCCGGTTTCGAGAACTACAACGCCCGCATACGGCGGGATGTTTTCTACTTGCCGAACGAGGCTCGGGATAAGCGAAAATTCAACAACGCGGAAGGCAAGGCTAAGTTTATCGTTACTGAGCTTGAACTACTGCGGCTCGAGCCTGGCGAATACCTCATGATGTCGATCCGCAGTCACGACCAGTTCAATACTACGATTTATGGACTGAGTGATCGCTATCGTGGTGTCTACAATGGCCGTCGCGTTATCTTCATGAACCCGGATGACGTTCGTGAAGCCGGCTTGCAGCAGGGCCAGATCGTTGACCTGACGAGTTTTTACGAAGACGAGGAGCGTGTGGCGAGAGGTTTTATGGTTGCGCCGTTTAATATCCCGCGCAGCTGCACCGCGACCTACTTCCCGGAAGCGAACGTTCTGGTCTCGATCAACAGCACGGCAGAGCGAAGTAACACGCCCGCGAGCAAGAGTATCATCATTCGCGTGGCGCGTTCATCCGAAACAGGCGAAGCAGTGGACGAACTGCGTCGGAATGCTGTCGCAGAGCAATCGCCCTAGCTGTGTGCCAAACGTGTTGCCGGCGATCTCGGGTGGCGCACTCGCTATAAGTCTGCCGGCGTATTGACGCTTCGGTAACGGGCGACGTCGATCTGAGAAACGCGGACGAACTTCATCATTTTCAATCCGACTAATCGTTCGAGTAATCTTTGTAACGATCTGTCATTGCTCGACAATGCCGCAACAAGCTCTTTCATCGCGTCCCTCGGATAGACCGCAGCGAGAGGCTCATAATGTTCGTGAGTGACTGGAACTACTCCGCAAGCCTCACCGGCGTGACTAACGAGGTTTTGCAAGTCATCCTTTAGAAGGAATGGCATGTCCACCGCCAGGACGATAAGATGCGAGTTGCTCATCGTTGAGAGGGCGGCGTAAATGCCGCTCATGGGTCCCTGGGGAGGAGGTTTATCAAGGACAAGCTTAATGTCTTGCGGACGCCATTCTGGATCGCTTCGGGCCGAGACAAAGATCTCTTCGGGCGCAAGCTGGCGGAGCAACTGAAGCTGCCGCCGCCACAACGGTTCTCCTTCGAAGACGAGTGCGGCCTTGTCCTGTCCCATCCGCCGCGACTCACCGCCGGCAAGCAGAACAGCAGAGAAGTTCACACCGGCACTGCTTGCCGGGCGCGAATCACGCCATCACTGAGAATGCGCGCCCGAAGTCCGCCGCGCCCGCGCAGGAATCGCTCCGCGCCGGGCGCAAATGCCTCATCCATCCAGTAGCAGGGCCGGCATTCCTGTGTACCGCGCAGCCGGACACTTTGCAGCTCAAACTTCCGGCCGATGAGTTTCCGTAAATCCTGCCCGCGTGTAATGACGTTACGCCGCAAAACTGACGGCCGTTTATCGTGAATCCCAAACTCCGCACACAACTCGGCAAACACTTCCTCGGCGAAAAAGGTGATCTGTCCTTTGTAATTGTCCTTGTAATCAAAAAACCGGTCGCCGCGAATCCCGCTTCCGGCTATACATTCAATCTCGTCCACTTCGATAGCAGGATGGTCGTCCGGCTGCCGGCCATGATGGCCAAAGTAGTTATGGCCAGGTGAGATGTAGAGATGAACGATTTCCACTCCCGAAGCATATCACGCTTTCTTCTCACTTCACGCGTATGAACTCTCCTGAGCAGAGCGGCATTGGAGTAGGAAGCGTCGTGCGGCGCAAGCCCGATGGCGCCTACGAAACGATCAGCGATGAAGTAGCTATTGAAGAGCCGCTCGAGATTCGCATCGGCAATCAGCCGGTGGCAACCACCATGCGAACTCCTGGGCATGATGAAGAACTGACTGCCGGATTTTTGCTCTCGGAAAGTATTGTGAGACAGCGCGCGCAATTGCGAGAGGTCGCGCCCTGCGCTTTGCCCAACGCTTTGGGAAACATTGTTAACGTGGCACTCGAGCCGAGTGCGAATTTCAATCCGGCGACAACGCACCGTTTCGGCACGATCTCCACCAGTTGCGGTCTTTGTGGAAAGACCAGTATTGAATTTATTCGCCAACAATTTCCCCCGCTCCCTTCCAGGCATACTCCTCGTCTGGCTCTTACTCAACTACTGGCGATGCCTGACAAATTTCGCCGCGGCCAAACAAACTTCGGTCACACCGGTGGAATCCATGCTGCTGGCATCTTTGCCGCGGCTGGCACGCTCCTGGTCCTGCGCGAAGACGTCGGCCGGCACAACGCCGTCGATAAGGCAATCGGTCGGTTATTCCTGGATGATTGTCTGCCTTTATCTGACCACATCTTGTTAGTTAGCGGGCGCACTTCCCTCGAGATTGTGCAAAAGGGGCTCGCGGCCGGTATTCCAATCATCGCCTCCGTTTCCGCGCCATCGACCCTGGCGATAAACTTCGCCCGCGAGACCGGTCAAACGCTTATCGGTTTCCTGCGTCCGCCTACCTTCAATGTCTACTCTCACGTGGAACGGATTGCTCCTGGGTAGCGACATAACTACTCCTGGCAGACGGGTGTCGGCTCGGGCGCGCGGGCAGAATCCATGGCCTACCCGCGCGCTTATTGCCAAGCCTGTGAGCCCGGTGGGAACCGGCTAGTGCTTCCATCCTCGGCTCAAGCGCGCGCGCTGAAGGAGCTAGCTCAGACCATGCAGCGTGCAGAGGCAGGTTCTCCGCTATTGCAGACGATTCGCGGATTCGCTGCCGCAACCGCTGAAAACCACGTTGCCGTTTGGGTCGTGGACTTGGAAGGTGACGAGGGATGTATAGTCGTCCCCATCGGGATCCAGCGTGATCGACTGTATTTCTGCCCGCCGAGGTATTGCCATCTCCCAAGACCCGAACCGTGCCCGGTAGGAGGCGAGTTATCGACGCTGTTGAGTGTGCCGCCGCGATTGAACATCTCGAAGGCGCGAAGAGAGAACAGGGTATGGCCGTGGCAATCTGTAGCTGTC
>QHBL01000318.1:0-16067 GCA_003244125.1 Chthoniobacterales bacterium | reverse complement strand
ATCGCGGAGCAGCTTCAGGCCAGGATTTCAGCGCGCGAGAAAGCGGCCATCGCACAACCACCTACTACCGATCTCGCAGCGAACGCACTGTACCAGCAGGCGAAACAATTAGAATCCACCTCCTCAGATACCACCCGCTCCTGCCGGAGGCGGCGCGACTGCTTGATGCAGCTGTCGCGCGCGATCCCCATTTTCTGCTCGCTTATTGTCTTCTCGCCGGGTGCACCGTCGCGTCACTCGCGCCCAAAGAGCGAGTCGGGGACACCACCGCGGAGAAAGATTCGTCTGCAGCCAATGCTGCCGAAAAAAGCATCGCTGTCCTGCCGTTCGAAAATCTGAGCGACGATAAGCAGAACACTTATTTCGCCGATGGAGTGCAGGATGAAATTCTCAGCGACCTGGCGAAAGTCGCGGAACCTAAAAGTCATCAGCCGCAGTTCTGTGATGCATTATAAAAGCGGGGCCGAGCGCAATCTGCGCGAGATCGGGCAGCAACCGGGCGTGGCACACTTGCTCGAAGGCAGCGTCCAACGTGCGACCAACCGCGTTCGGCTCAACGCTCAGTTGATCGATGCGCGGACAGACACGCACGTGTGGGGGCAAACCTACGATCGCGATCTCGCTGATGTTTTTGCCAGCCAAAGTGAGATTGCCAAAGCAATCGCCGAGCAGCTTCAGGCTAGAATTTCGCCACGCGAGAACGAAGCTATCTCCAATGCGCCCACGACCGACCTTATTGCGAGCAAGCTTTACACGCAGGCCAGGGATCGCCAATCGGCCGGCAATGATCCAAAGCGACCGGATTACGCTGCCGCCTGGGGCGTACTCGGCGTCATTGACGCCGGTCTCGGGCGCAAGGACGAGGCTGTCCGCGAAGTCAAACACGCCTGTGAGTTACTGCCCGTTTCACGCGATACCTTTATCGGACCGGCATTGGTCACCAATCTAGCCGTCATTTATGCATGGACAGGAGAAAAGGATTCGGCTCTCGCACAGCTATCGATCTCTTCGCAAATTCCAAGCGGTGTAACCTACGGCGAACTGAAGCTAGATCCTCAATAGGATTCTCTCCGAAGCGACCCGCGCTTAGAGCAAATCGTCGGCTCTGTCGACCCTAAGTAGCTTCTTAGCATGTCGCCGAGGGGGGCGTGCCATTTCGAACAGCGTTACTGACCATCATTCAGCGATCTGCTGCAGATATTCCCGGTCCCACGCTGCGGGAATGCTCTCCCGCGAGGAATACGGTCCTGGCTTGTATGCGCGCGAAGCTATGCCGAGCTGGCTTAGCTCACAAACATGCCAGTCCTGCTTATTGGTCATGTCCCAGAACTCAATCGCATCTGCTGGGTTGAAGCGGCGATCGCCGGCCGCGGCTTCGGGATGAAAAAACCAGTCGCACGAAATTAGTGTACGATCTGGCGATTCCGGCCGTAGTTGATGCACCATGACATAGTCGGGATGCATGCTAAGTAGCATGTTAGGAAAGATGGAGTAGTAGAAGACGCGGTGAAAGTCTTCCCCGGCGAAATCGCCGACAGGTAATGCGCAGGCGTTACCACTCATGGTCAAACTATGCCCGCGCGCAATCGACATGAACCCGCCCAGAAACGGACCTTCGTTTAGATCGTTTTCCGCCGAGTCGTACGGCGTCAGCTTCGATAAAGCCGGGTGGACGCCCGGGCAATGGTAGCACTCGGAGTAGTTCTCGACAATGAGTTTCCAGTTAGCGCGAACCTCGTACTCGATACGTTTCGCTGAACGCAACTCCGGCAATTTCCAGCTGGCGAACTTTCCGGCGAGCGGCGCGAACCATTCCTCAGCCAGGAGAGGCGGTTCACCGAGGTTCACAAAGATAAAGCCTTCCCATACAAAAGCGCTCACCGGTTGCAGTGAGTAGTCGCGCTTATCTATATTATCCATGTGCGGGGCGCCAATGAGTTGGCCATCGAGGCTATACGTCCAAGCGTGATAGGGACACTGGATCGCTCGCGCGGAGCCGCACTTCTCCTCGCACAAGCGCGTGCCGCGGTGGCGGCAGACATTGTAGAAAGCACGAAGAGCTGAATGTTGATCCCGCAAAATAATGAGGCTTTCGCCCGCGACATCAGCAACAAAGTAGTCACCGGACTTCTCCAACTGACTTTGATGACCAACCAACAGCCAGTGTTTACTAAAGATGTGTTCCTGTTCGATGCAGTAAGTATCAGGTGAAACGAAATATCGCTGCGGTAGAGTGTGACCGGCTGTCATATCAAGTGAGAGCAGCGATGGCTGAAGCGAGAACGACTAGACCCGCCAGCGCAAGACAGAAGTAAACAATGCGGTCCTGCCGCCGTGCGCGCCGAGCGGCTTCGGCATAGGGTATGCGCGTGAAGGTGACCATGGTATAAAGCGGAAGGTAAATGCCGGGAAGAGCAGCTTCGAGCAGATGATCGAGCTTCTTCTTCGCGCGAAACTGGCGCGAGGCAGTCTTGTCGCGCATTTCGATGAAGTTGCGCACGGCGAGATCGGCGAGTGCATCGGTATTTTCCTTCCGCCGATTAAAGTATTCCGTGAAAGCCTCCTCGCGGTTTGCGGGAAACTGCGACAGACATTCGTCGAGAATGACGCAATCTTCAAAGGCAGCATTCATTCCCTGACCATAGAAAGGAACGACAGCGTGAGCGGCATCGCCGACGAGCGCGATCTTGTCGCGATAGAACCACGGGGCGCAACGCATCGTGACCAATGAGCCAGTGGGATTGTCGCCAAAGTCTTCGAGTAAGCTCGGCATGAGCGGAACGGCGTCGGGAAACTCTTCCTCAAAAAAGCGCTGCACGTCTTCGTCCCGTTTAACATTGGCGAAGCTCCGCGGGCCTTCGAATTCCCAGAATAGCGTGCAGGTAAATGAACCATCAGGATTTGGCAGCGCGATCATCATGAAACTCTTGCGCGGCCAAATATGCAAGGCTTCCTTTTCCATTTGCCAATTGCCATCTGTGCCCGGTGGAATGGTGAGTTCTTTGTAGCCGTGTTCGAGGTAACTCTCATTCGACGTAAACCCTGGGAGTTGTTGCTCCATTGCCTGGCGGACGGCGGAGAACGCGCCATCTACTCCGATGACTGCGTCACCGGAGCAGTTGAGAGGTTGAGGTCCGAGCCGGACTGGCGTTGTGGAAAGGTTGAGCAATTGCGCCGTGGCCGAGTCGGGGTCGACGCCGGTGCAGCGATGATTGAAATGCACGCTCACGCTAGGGTAGCGCAGCGCGGCGTCGATCACTGCGGTATTAAGCGCAGCCCGGCCAATCGAGTTAATGAACTTCGATGAGTCCCGGTCGTACGGCGAAAAGTGAAGCGCGCCCGACTTCTCGTGAATCATGCGGCCGCGCATCGGAATGGCGTGGCGCAATACTTCGTCGGCGATACCGAGTCGTTCGAGGGCGTGGATGCCTCGAGTTGAGAGCGCGAGGTTAATGGAGCGTCCGCCGACCAGGTTACCTTCCCGGGGATCGGCGCGGCGTTCGTAAAGGTCCACATCGTGGCCGCGACGTCCAAGATAACCGGCCAGCAGACCGCCGGCCAGGCCGCTGCCGATAAGAACGAACTTAGCCACTGACAATCATTCTAGGAAAACGATGGTTTCAACGCCAGCAGTTAATAGGTGATTGCACGGAAAGGATTTTAGGATGTAAGTGGGAAAATGACTTCCGAGGAACTTAATGCGCTTGCCGCACGTATTTACCGGGGCGATCTTTCGCTGAAGCCAGCATCGTACCTCGATGAATATCATCGCCTATTCCAAACAATAAGACTGGAACAGCTTCGCTTGCTCGAACTAGGCGTAAAGCAGGGATTTTCGATGCAACTTTGGGGCGAATATTTCCCAAATGCGCGCATAGTCGGCCTCGATGGCGAAGCCAAGCCGCCGGGATTCCCAGAGGAGGACCGCTTTTATTTCGCGCATGGCGCGCAAGATAATGTAGCTTTACTGGATGAGGCAAAGGCCTGGGCAGGGGGTCCCTTCGACATTATCATTGATGATGCATCTCACCTCGGTTGTCATAGCGCACGGTCCTTCGCCCATCTCTTTCCGAACAGTTTAAAGCCAGGTGGCATCTACATCATGGAGGATATTTGTACGGCTTTTACCTCCGGGGGCGATTTTGATGCCGCGCCATATACGCCAAGGGAGATCGGGCTTTCTGGCATGCCAAAAGTTTTTCCCAGTCACGAACATGGTATGGTAGGTTTGGTGAAGCAGGTTATCGATCACTCGCAGGCTCCCACCGCGTGCGGTAATTATACGCTCTATGCGATCGAGCGGGTATCGCTGATGACGAACATCGCCTTCATTCACAAGGCGAAATAACGAGCGCTTGTTAACCTGCCAGAAGCTGGGCGAAACCCCAGACTTCGTGAAAAGTGTTATATAGCGGCGTCGGTGCGGCGCGAATAACATTCGGTTCGCGGAAATCGCATTTCACTCCGGCGCGTTCTAACTTCTGAAATAGCTCCTTCGGTTCTTTGCGAACTAGAATGGATAGCTGGCAGCCACGTTGCTCCGGTTCAGCCGGAGTGATGATGCTAAAACGATCTGAGCTGGATTCCTGCAAAAGAAATTCGAGGTAGCCAGTTAGTTTTTGCGACTTGGCGCGCAGCGTTTTCATGCCGCCGACTTCATCGAAAATGTCCAAAGACGCCCGCAACGGTGCCATGGAAAGAATGGGTGGATTACTAACTTGCCAGCTATCAGCGGAGGGAACGGGAATGAAATCCGGCTCAAGATGCAAGCGGAAGCGAGTAGTGGGATCATTGCCGAACCAGCCAGCCAGCCGCGGCAGGCCGGTGTTGGTCGCGTGGCGCTCGTGGACGTAGGCGCCGGCGACCGCGCCCGGCCCAGCGTTGAGGTACTTGTAGGAGCACCAAACGGCGAAATCGATATTCCAACCGTGGAGCTGGAGTGGAACATTACCGACGGCATGTGCGAGATCGATCCCGACGATGCAACCTTGCGCTTGTCCAAGCCTCGTTAGCGTTGTGAGGTCGAAAAGCTGGCCGGTAAAGAAGTTCACCCCGCCGACCATGACAACGGCAACCTCGCCGCCCTTCCTAGCCAGAAACTCTTCGATCTCTTCGCCTCGAATGGTAAATTCATTCGCGCGCGGCTTCAGCAATACCAGCGCTTCCTCTGGGTCGAAAGCGCGCTGCGCAATCTGCGATTTGACCGCATAGGTATCGGAAGGAAAAGCCGGTTCTTCCATCACAATCTTGAAGCGTGACCTGGTAGGTTGATAGAAGCTCGCAAGCATCAGGTGCAGGTTCACCGTCAGACTATTCATGCAGATGACTTCGTTCGGCTGCGCGCCGACCAGACGCGCGGTCGGTTCCCGCAAGGTTTCGTGGTAGGAATACCACGGTGTCTGCGCGTTGAGGTGCGCATCGACTGCCAGGTTAGCCCAGTCATCGAGTTCCTGATCGACAATTGCGCGCGCGCTCTTCGGCATCAGCCCAAGCGAGTTCCCAGCGAAGTAAATCAGTGGCTCACCATTCTTTCCCAGCGGTAAATGAAAGCGGTCTCGGAATTGGCGAAGCGAGTCCTCCGCATCAAGTTGCCGCGCAAAATCTTCCTCCGCCGAAAAAGTCATGGCTTAACTTTAAGCCCGGCGGCCTGGGCCAGCCGCCGTTGGCGTTTGTCGAAGGTTAGAAAGCTAGTGGCGCCACTTTCCAGAGCGATGGCGACGTGCAGGAGATCGATTGTGCGCTGCCACTGACGTGCTCTGTGTTTCTCGCTCAACTCATCTGCGCGTCGAAACACATTAGTCCACTCAACGGAAAGATGAAACAGTATCCCCTCGCTCGTATCTATTTCGATTTGGCGAAAGGCAGCTCGGCTATCCTGCTCAGAAATTTGCCGCATCGACTCTGCGTTCCGAAGGGCGTTTCGCAGCTCGATTCGATTCAGCGGCGAAAAGGCGAGCGTCGGACGCATCCCGGCCATAAAGTCGCTGGCGGCGTTCTGATGCTCGTCGCGCCGATACAACGAAACGAGAAAACTGCTGTCCGCGTAAAAACCGACAGCCACAACTAATCTCGCAATCTGCTCCAGAATTTTTCCGTCTCAGCTTTGCTCAATTTGCGGCCGACCGGCTTGTATCGTTTCATGCGCGCGACCCAATCAATTTTTCGCGGTGTTTCCCGCACCGCTGGCGAAAGCGTGGCAAAACTCTTCCCATTGCGGGTGATGGCGATCTGCTCGCCATGTTCGATCCACTTCGCCACGCTGGCGAAATTGTTGCGCAGATCCCTGACAGTCGCAGTTTTCATTGTGATACGAAAATGTCTCACAATTCGATTTCAGTCAAGTGTCGTCTGAAGGTACCTGCATGAGTTCAATTGTGGTTCCGTCGGGATCGCGCACGTAGACGACGCGTTTGCCGGTATTGGGACCGGCGGTGAGGGTTTGCGGTTTGCCGGCCGCCTTCCAGCCCGATTCAGCAATTCTCGTTAGCACAGCATCGAGATCATCGACAACTAGGGCGACGTGAACAAAGCCAACGTCGCAGGGCCTAAGATCGGCATCGTTCTTTCGGTCGTCGGGCGCGACGTACTCCAGCAGTTCGATCTTGTGCCCGTGACCTTTCAAGACTGCGATGGATATTTCTGCGCCGGGCACACCGGTGATTTCGCTCGCGAGCTCTCCGGTGTGGTGCGGACGATGCGAAAGTTCGAAACCGAGCACGTCGCGCCAAAAGGCGAGCGAGCGCTCCAGGTTCGAGACGGTGAACCCGGTATGATCGACAGCGGTGATCGGTGAATTTTGCACGGCAGTTTCGCCTCCGGAAACAATCATATCTCAACCCGGCAAAAATTCGCTGTGATTTTTCGGCGGCGGCGGCGAATCACTTGGAAATGTTGGACTCCGCCTCGGTTTACAGTTATGCCGCGACCATGCCTGCTCTGGACGAAAAGGAGTTTGTTCGCCTGCTTGAGAAACATGGCGGCATTATTCGCAAAGTAGCAGCGGGTTATGCCAGCTCGCACGCGGATCGGAGCGACCTAATGCAGGAAATCGCGCTGCAACTTTGGAAAGCCTATCCTCGGTATTCGCCTGAGCGCCCCTTCTCGACCTGGATGTATCGTGTTGCCTTGAATGTGGCCATCTCCTTTCTGCGCCGCAACATTCGCCGGCAAACTCTGCCGCTGGATGAGATCGGCCATGAGCTTGTGCACGATCCCGCCCACGACCTCGAGATGGAAGAAAGGATCGTCTTGTTGCAACAGGTCATTGCCCGGCGCGAGCCGCTCGAGCGCGCCCTTCTTTTGCTTTATCTGGACGACCATAGTTACCGCGAGATCGGCACGATCCTTGGTCTTAGTGAAACAAACGTCGCCACGAAATTGAATCGACTCAAACAACAGCTTCGCCAGGAGCTAACAAAACCTGAATAACACCATGCCAACTATTGAACTGGATAACCTCAAAGACGTCTGGAAAGGAATCAATCGCAGCCTGGAGCGGCAGCATGCGCTCGCCCTGCACCAATCCAAGGAAACAAAACTAACTGGATTGCGGCACGGGTTACATTCGTTGCGAGCGGGCCAATTCATTCAACTACTCACGGGCGTGGTTTTGACCGGAATGTCGGCGGAATTCTGGTTGAATCATCTTAGTGTTCCGCATCTGGCGGTGTGGGGCCTTTTGCTGCACGCCTACGGGCTGATGCTCATTATCTTTGCGGCGCGCGATCTCGCTTTGATCCATCGCATCGATTATGGCGCGCCGGTGGTCGCTATTCAGAGGCAGATTGCAACCTTGCGCGAATGGCGTCTTCGCGCTGGTCTCTGGTTTGGAATTGCCGGCTGTTTTATCTGGGTGCCGTTCCTGCTGATGATCTTCTACTGGCTGGGCGTCGATATATGGGTGGTGAAACCGCAGGTAGTGTACTGGTTTCTGGCCAACGGTTTCTTCTGTCTCCTTGCGGCCAGTTTCCTGGTGCGCATTTCCAGGCAAAAAAATAGAATCGGTAGCTTACTGCGCGAGCAGTTCATTGGCCGCAGCGTACGACGGGCTCAAGCTGTTTTGGAAGAGATCGAAAACTTCGAGCGGGCGTAGCTCGTTCTATCCAGGGGCTGCAATTACTTTCAATTCGATCGCGATAGGCGTCGGCAGCGCGGTCACTTCCACCGTCGTGCGGGTGGGATTCGGCTTCCCGTCACCGGCGAAATAATCGGCGTAGATGCGATTGTAGATGGGGAAATCGTTCTTCATGTTGGTGAGAAAGACAGTAACATCGACGATATCGTTCCAACTAGCGCCGGCATCTTCCAGCACCAGACGAACGTTGTCGAAAACAGCGTGGCATTGTTTTTCGATGTCGTAGCTGGCTACTTCGCCAGCAGAGTTAAACGTTACCCCGGGTATATCATTGCTGCCACGGACACGCGGGCCGATTCCCGAAAGGAACAATAGGTCACCGACGCGTTTGGCGTGAGGAAACGCGCCCACTGGCTCCGGTGCGCGCTGGCTTTCGAAGGATGCGCTCATTTACGGGAAGCGAAAGATTGAGACAAACACTCTCACGAAATGGTGGGAGCCGGAAGTTTTTCTTGGCGGAGATGAAGACGAATCATTCTGTGCGCGGCAAAGTGCGGTATTCAGCAAGGCCGCAAGCTCGGGGAGGTATTCGGGTTCGACGAGGTCAAAATGGCTTCGGGCAGCCGCTCGCCCCAATGGCGGATGATGCCATCGATCGAGGGACTTTTGGAGATTTCATCTACGCCAAATTTCGAATCGAACGTCACCCCTTAATAATGATATATATTGTTAAGAATTAGAAGAATTTTTCCTAACCAAGACGCGTCTCGCGACGAGGTGTCGTGGCCAAGCATTCGCACGCTCGGGCCACTGTCGCGCAAACGCGTCATCACAAGCGAAGTTGGGGCGTTCCCTTCGAAGTGAGATGGCGGCATTCTCCGACTCCGCTTTTCCTCGCTCAGAATGACTGCTCTATTCTCGAACCAGCCTTAACTTATCTAACCACCCGCGATCGCACCGATGACAAAGAAAGGTTCGATCCCATTTGATATCGCTTCGGGCAGTGGAGAATCGGACGCGGAATGCGAGACGTCTTCTCCGCATGCGAAAAATCTTACCAGTGGCCGGCGTAGTTGAGTAGTATGGTCGCGAATGGTGCCGCGCAAAACCGGGTAACTACTTTCCAGCGCGTCGAGGATTTTTTGCGGAGTGGCCGGTGGATCGAGCTTCAATTCCACTTCACCGCTGCTTAGCTGCGCAAGTGTTCGTAAATGTGCCGGCAAAACTACGCGAATCATTTTAAGGTTTGAACTTCCACGGATAAGACCGCCGGAAGATCGCGCACAATCGCATTCCAACTATCGCCCGAGTCGGTCGAGCAATAAACCTGGCCGCCAGTAGTTCCAAAATAGATGCCGCAGGAATCGAGCGAATCGATCGCCATCGCATCGCGTAAGACGTTCACATAGCAATCGCGTTGCGGCAGTCCGTTAGTTAGTTCCTCCCATTCGTTGCCGCCGGTTCGGCTGCGATAGACGCGCAACTTTCCGTCTGGCGGAAAATGCTCAGAGTCGCTTTTGATCGGCACTACATAAACTGTTTCGGGTTCGTGGGCGTGGACATCAATCGGAAAACCGAAATCGCTCGGCAGATTGCCACTTACCTCGCGCCAGTTATCGCCGGCATCGTCACTTCGCATCACGTCCCAATGTTTTTGCATGAACAAGGTATTCGGCCGTCCTCGATGCATCGCGATGCGGTGAACACAATGTCCTACTTCGGCGTTCGGATCGGGAATGTATTGAGAGCGCAGTCCGTGATTGATGGGCTTCCAACTTTCGCCGGCATCGTCGCTGCGGAATGCGCCCGCGGCCGAGATCGCGGCGAAAATCCGGTTCTTGTTAGTCGGATCGAGCAGAATGGTATGGAGACACATTCCACCGGCGCCCGGTTGCCATTTTGCGCCGGTATCATGTTTGCGTAAGCCGGACAGCTCGCGCCAGGAAGCGCCGCCATCTTTCGATTCAAACAAGGCCGCGTCTTCTACTCCGGCATAGACATGGTCTGGGTGATCAAACGCCGGTTCCAGATGCCAGACACGTTTGAATTCCCACGGATGCTGCGTGCCATCGTACCATTGATGGGTACCGGGAATGCCGTCGTAAACAAACTTGTTGCTCTCGCCCTTCGGCATTCCATCGGATGTGGTCTCGATCCCGCCACCGGGCGTTTCCCAACTCTTTCCGCCATCGCTCGAGCGCTGAATCACCTGGCCGAACCAGTCGCTCGATTGCGAAGCGTAAATGCGATTCGGATCAACCGGCGAACCTTTAACGTGATAAATTTCCCAGCCGGCAAAATGCGGCCCGTCCACCTGCCAATCTTTGCGCTTGCCATCCGAAGTGAGAACAAACGCGCCCTTACGCGTGCCGACCAGAAGTCTTACAGTGCTCATGAGCTCAATGTTTGCGAGGAAAGCGCGCCGCGCAAGGCGGTGGCGAGGACGGCTAAATGTTTGCGATCGATCATCTGGCGGTGCGTGCAGGCAATCCGGTGAAATCTTGCGCCCTCCCTGGCCAGGTGTCCCCAGAGCGGCAATAAGGCCGAAACAAGGGTGTCACTAACGATTAAATCAATCGCACCCGGATAGCGACGCAGGCGATAAGGTAAAGCTGCGGCGGAATAGTAATCACGAAAACCCGGAATTATAGGAGCCGTAACTGCTTTGCCGGGAGGTGCGGTAAGGACGGATGGTCTGGGCCTATTTTTAGCTAGCCAGCGACTCAGCCCGCGCCATCGACGTTTGAGATGAATGCTTTCCCTGCCATGGCTGCGCAGCCATCCTCCGACATAACGACGACCGTTTCTTATTAAGTGCGGTGCGAGCGTGCGCGCATAAGGTATCCACGGCGTCGGCCGCAGCGGCGGATCAAGTAAACCAAGGAACGCCACGGTTTCTCCGAGACGATTAAGGCGTTGTGCCATCTCGAAAGCGATCAGGCTACCAAGCGAGTAACCTATCAATTGGTAAGGCCCTTTAGGTTGAAAGGCCCGAACCTCCTCAATGTAATGCGCCGCCATTTCTTCGATCGTAGTGTGCCGGGGCGCTTTACCGTCCAACCCCTGAGCTTGTAGTCCGTAGCACGGTTGGTCCGGTAGTAGCCGGGCCAGTTCGTGAAAGAAGAAGACGTCGCCACCCCAGCCATGCACGATAAATAGCGGCGGCTTGCTGCCGTGAGGTTGCAACGTTACCAACGAAGGCGCAGGCGGCTCCGCCTTGTCGGGCAGAAGCTGGCCAGCCAGCGATTCTACGGTCGGCGCCCCAAACAACGCCGAGGGCGGCAACTGTCGCCCGAGTAGCTTTTCGATTTCTACTACGATTAGCCCAGCGTGTAAAGAATCACCACCTAGTTCGAAGAAGTTGTCGTGACAGCCGATACGCTCTTGCTGCAACACTTTTGTCCAGATATCCGCCAGCTGTTGCTCTAGCTCGGTGCGAGGAGGAATATGGTTGTTGGTAATGGCTTTGTCGGCTAACTTCTCCAGGGCCTTTCGATCTACCTTGCCGTTAGTTTGCGGTAGCTCACCCAACCAAACGAATCGGCTTGGCACCATGTAATCCGGCAGACTTGCGGCCAGGCTGCGCCTGAGGTCCGCAGCTTCTGGCCGAGAGCCTCCGCCGGGTGAACGCGGACTCCGCGAATCTTGATTTGCGACTCGCTTCTCCCAAGATGCGCCAACTGTCCGCCCGGCAGCATCCGGCCCAAATCACCGCTATAAATAAAGTGAAAATTCCTAGCCGATGGAAGCGGCGTTAAAACGACTGGCTGATCGTGCGCGCGCTTTCAACGATTCCATTTCACGATTACGCGGTGAAGCATTCGTTACCAGGGAAGCGAGTAAATGTTCTGCGGCATGCGCGACTTCATCTACCGCATTGTTGAAGACCATTTCATTTGCGTGGGATGGTTTGCTGAAGCCGCACAATTTGCGAACGAATTGCACAGCCGAGGCGCGGATTTCGTCGGTCGTGGCGGGCGGCTGAAAATTATGCAGAGTCTTAATGTTTCGGCACATGCTGGAAACCCTGCCGCACTTTTGCGGGCGCGCCAGTGCAAAAATGTGTGGTAGCCGCGCGCCACGGCAAACTTCGCCTCGCCTTGCAGGGAGTGTGCGCTAGGCTGGCCGCTTATTGGCCTGAAACCCAGATTTCCTGTGACTACAACGCCCGAACCTAGCGCGGGATTGCGCTTCCTGCTTTGGATGTGTCTGGTCGGAGTCGCTGCCCTTGCTCTTTGTGAATTACGCCCGCCATCCGCGGCGGGTCCGGACGTCCCACTCGATCGATTTTCGGCCGCTCGAGCGATGACGCTGCTCTCGCATTTCGCGGACCAGCCACGGCCGGTAGGATCACAGGCGAACGCACGCGCTCGCCAGTTTCTAGTAGAAGCGCTCACGAAGGCGGGAGCGGAGGTGCACGTCGAAAAGACGACCGGCATTATCAATCGTGGGCGAATCATTTTGGCCGGTGCCGTGCAAAATGTTGTCGGCACTTTTCATCGTCGCGACAATCAACGCGCGATCATGCTTGTCGCTCACTACGATTCCGTGTCCGAAGGACCTGGCGCGGCCGACGATGGCGCGGGCGTCATTTCCATTTTGGAAACGGTCCGGGCGTTGCGCGCTGGACCTGTGCTTCGGAATGATTTGATCGTTCTCTTTACCGATGGCGAAGAAGCCGGGCTGCTCGGCGCGGCCGGTTTCGTGGCGGACCATCCTGATCTCGCGAATCGCGTGGGTTTGGTGGTGAATCTGGATGTTCGTGGAAGTTCGGGGCCGGTTTTGATGTTTGAGACCAGCGATCAAAACGGCTGGCTGATTTCGCAATTTGCCCGCGCGGTACCCTATCCGTTGGCGTCGTCGCTGATGTATGCGGTTTACAAGAAATTGCCGAACGATACTGATCTAACGGAACTAAAGAAAGCAGGAGTCGCTGGGCTAAATTTTGCCTTCGCGGAGACGTTCCAGGATTATCACACGCGGCTCGATACCCGAGAGAACCTCGATTCGCGGAGCGTGCAGGAGATGGGCACGAACGTGCTCGCCCTGGCCCGCCACTTCGGCGATTTGCCACGAAACAAACTCTCTCGACCGGACGCGATTTACTACGACTTGTTAGGCAAGGTTCTCGTTGTCTATCCTCAATGGGTCGTCTGCCTCCTAAGTATCGCCATCTTCGCGCTGCTCGCGTTTGCCTATGTGCTGGGCCGCAATCGCGCACTGCTGCGTTTCAGGTTGATATCGTTAACTGTATTTCCGCTTCTTCTTCTGATAACTGGCGGAGGAATTCTACTCATCTGGAAAGGAGTCAGCGCGATCGCGCCCGCTCCTCTGCTTTTTGGGGACACACCGAGTAACCAACTCCTGTTTGCCGGTTTCATCCTAATCGGACTAGTCTGCGGCGGCTGGCTGCTGCGCAGTGCGGCGGCGAAGTTTGGAACATTCGAGCTCGCTGCTGGGATGCTCACAATCGTGGCGATTCTCGCCGCGGTCGTCAGCTACCTACTACCCGGGAGTAGTTATCTTTTTCAATGGCCGGTCCTCTTCGGCATTGGTGGCTTGCTCCTAAGCCTGCAAACGAAACAGCGACCCGGACTAATCTTCGGCGCTCTCGTGGCTGCGATCCCGGCAATCCTTATCCTCGTCCCGCTGATCTATCTCTTCTTCGTCCTCCTCGACCTGAACGCGATATTGCTCTCAGTTGTTTCCATTCTCATTTGCTTGCTCTTCGCAATAGTCTGGCCACTTCTTGATTCAATCCTGCGGCCAGGGCGTTGGTTTGTCGTGAGTATGTTACTGACAGCCATCGCGCTGCTGGTCGCCGGATTCGCGTTCTCTCATCCCAGTAATCAACATCCAAACCGCGACGACCTTATTTACAGCCTCAATTTCGATCAAAAAAAAGCGAAGTGGCTGAGCTACGACAACAAACCTGATGGCTGGACCTCGCAGTATCTCGGTTCCAGTCTCGCGAAAGAAGCCACGCCCGCATTCAACGCCGGTTCCATGCATAAATGTCTGACAAAGGATGCGCCCGTTCTCCCGCTCGCTGGCCCGACCGCGATTATCTCCGGAGAGAGCGAAACCGGCGGCATTCGCGTTTTGAGTCTGCATTTTACTTCAACCCGCGGCGCCGGGATGTTAGTCCTCCGGTTGTCGGATACAGCCGAGCTTCTTTTTATAACTGGAAACGGTCGCACCCACGAAATCCCGGTCGAATCGAAGCGCGCCGGTTTATGGACTCTGCGCTGGATAGGTGTGCCGCCCGAAGGCGTGGAAATTAGTCTGAAACTACGCGGGCCAACGCCTTTGAAACTCTGGCTCGCGGATTCCTCGCCTGGCTTGCCGCAGATATCGGATCAGGCGCGTGCTTCCCGACCGGATAATTTGATGGCAGACACAGGCAGCGACGTCACGGTCGTGACGCGCGAGTACAACTTTTGAATCGGCGCGCGCTTTCCTAGCGATTTTGCAGATGAATTAGTTTGCGAAGTGAAGCATTTACACTTCTAGAATTAGGAAACTTCTTCGCCACGTCGGGATCAAGAATTACCACATTTGTTTCTTGCGCAAACCTGCGCGCATACTTTCCGCGTTCGCCGTCGGCGAAGTTGTATTCTGCGCGCGATTCGTTCCGTGCTGGTTTACTGGGCTTCCTCATAAAATTTCCGCTCCCGCCAGCTGGCTAGTCTGGCGCCAATAAAGCGTATATTTATCGCCGCGCTCCGTGTGAACGACAACGAGTAATTTGCCGCTAATTGTGGCGCCGATCGTAATGAAGCGCTCTTCGCTGATTGAATGATCCGGATCGGGAATTGTGAGTGATCTTGAATCGGCGAAAAGCATCGATGCCTCGTCGAAGCGGATGCCGTGCCTGGCAAGGTTAGAGCGCGCCTTGGGTGAATCCCATTCGAAACTTAGCGGCACGCTCGGAACTTACTTCGCGATACAGACGTTCTTCGGTTCAGTGAAGAAACGCATCGTCTCTTCGCCGCCTTCACGCCCGACACCGCTTTGTTTCATCCCGCCGAACGGGACGCGAAGATCGCGCACCATCCAGCAATTTACCCATACCGTGCCGGCATGGATGCGTTCGGCGACGCGATAGACACGACTTACGTTTTGCGTCCAAACGCTGGAGGCGAGGCCGTAGTCGCAATCATTGGCGTAACCCAGCACTTCTTCTTCGCTCTCGAACGGTGTGATGGTCACGACCGGTCCGAAAATTTCTTCGCGGTTCACGCGGCAGCCGACCGGTAAATCAGTGATGACAGTTGGCGGGAAAAAGTAACCGTCCCGGCAGCGATCGTTAATTGCTTCGGGCGAAGAACCACCAAGCGCGACTTTACCGCCTTCCTGTTTTGCCAGGTCCACGTAGAACTTCACCTTGTCCAACTGCATCTGCGAGACAATCGCGCCTTGATCGGTGCCAGAATCGAGCGGGTCGCCTATTTTTAACTTCGACGCGGCCGCGACGAAACGATCGACGAATTGCGAATAGGCGCTGCGCTCGACGAAAACGCGCGAGCCGCACAGACAAACCTGGCCCTGATTGGCAAAGGATGAACGCAAACTACCGGCGATGGCCGCATCCATGTCGGCATCAGCAAAGATAATGTTCGGATTCTTGCCGCCGAGTTCTAACGAGACCTTTTTGAATTGGGGCGCGCAGGATTCAGCAACCTTTCGTCCGGTGACGGTGCCGCCGGTAAATGAGATGGCGGCGATCTTCGGATGCGCGGTCATGGCCGCGCCGACATTTTGTCCGGTGCCCTGTACGACATTCAGGACGCCGTCGGGTAATCCGGCTTCGCCGCAAATTTCGCCGAGCAAAAACGCGCTCATAGGCGTGATCTCGCTTGGTTTCGCAATCGCGGTGTTGCCGCAGGCGAGGGCGGGCGCGATCAGCTCCGCCGGCATTGTGTATGGCCAGTTCCACGGGCTGATCACGCCGACCACCCCCCGCGGGCGGCGGGTCAGCAGCACGCGCTTG
>QHBL01000161.1:4099-4552 GCA_003244125.1 Chthoniobacterales bacterium | reverse complement strand
GCGAACGCCGCGCCGACATCGTCACCACGTCAACTCCGGCGAAGCGCACGCTGCCAGTTGTTCAGTTCGGCAGCCCGCCGAAATGCTTTTAGTGTCACACCGGCAAACGCGGCCAGATTTCGCGGCTTGCCGCCGCGCAACATCGTCGGCTTGCCGGTCAAAGGCATCGGGCATCAATCGCATCCGGCGGCTCTTGTCGTCCGCGGAACATTGCCGCGACAAAGGCTGCTGTCGGTGAGGCTGGTTGCCGTGAACGGAGCTGGATGGGCTCTCGAATTGCACCCAACTCGCAAGCGTCCTGAAAGCCACACAATGACCGAGACTGAACGATACGGCGAAACGAACCTCAGAGAACGACCATGATATGTTGCATAAACACATATCATGATCTGCCGAGACTGTTGACGTTACGGTTACCGAGGTCGGTGCGGGCGCGTCTCGCGTGCGGCGTCG
>QHBL01000161.1:0-3997 GCA_003244125.1 Chthoniobacterales bacterium | reverse complement strand
CAAGCCGAACGCAAAAACCGGCCACACGATGCTGGCGAACGGAAAGTGATCCGCGAGACCAGTGCCATTAGTGAGTGGCGGCCGCATTTCCGCGCACCGCAATCGACCCGCGTGGGCGAAGCCACAGTGGGGCACGACTGGACACCATCAACCACGCCAGTTGCGGGGAGCCGGACACTGTCAGTCTGTTCATGTTTCGGCAGCCTGCCCGAAATTCTCTTAGTGTCACACCGGAAACCGCGGCAACGATTCGCGACTGGCGCCAGGCAAATCTCCGACCCGGTGAAAGGCACCGGGCATCAACCGCATCCGGCGCCTCTTGTCCAACCGCGGAACATCGCCGCTACAGCGGCGGCCGTCGAAGGCGCGAGGCAAGTTCCCATAAGCGGGCTCAGATGAGGCTCCCCAACTGCATCCATCACCGAAACGCGGAAATCACCCAACGATCGAAACGGCAAAGGAACCACAGCGAGAAAGACGAATCATATGTTGCATAAACACATATGATGATCGACCCAGACTCTTGAGGCAGCGGTTAGCCGGGTTGGTGCTGGCGCCTCTCTTGCGGGTTTGACGTGCCATGGCGCGCACGCAAGGTCCGTGCACCGCGCCGCGGCCACTAACCACTGATGACGCAAAGCGTACCCAAAAGAAACGCGCCGCACGATGCTGGCGAACGGAAAGTGATTCGCGAGACAGCGCCATTAGTGAGTGCTGCCGCCATTTTCCGGGTGCCGCCGTCGACCCACGTGGACCGAGCAGAGTCGGCGCGCGTAACGGGACACCATCACCACGCCAGCTACCGGAAAGCGCAGGCTGCGAGTCTGTTCATGTTCGGCAGCCTTACGAAATGCTCTTAGTGTCACACCGGAGGATTTCGCGACTTGCCGCCGCATCTCCGGCACGCCGGTGAAAGGCACCGGGCATCAATCGCATCCGGTCCCTCTTGTCCGCGGAACATTGCGGCGACAGAGGCTGCCGAGACGACGCCGCTTGCCATGAACGGAGCTCGGATGGGCTCTCGAACCGCATCCCACGCCCCGAGCTGGAGGAGTGCGCGCGCAAAATCGCGCGGAGTGGCGCGCGCGTAATCATGTCGGTACCAGCGGCTGCGACCGTGCAGGCGGAGATAGATCGTGTCGGGCGTCCTGATCAAGTCGTCAGGCAAGCGGGGCGAAACGTGCGGAAATCACACAATGACCGGAACTGACCCGAAAACGATGAAGGAACCTAGGAGAAAGCCCATCACATGTGGCATAGACATATATCATGATCTGCCGGAGACTCTTGACGTTACGGTTTTCGCGCTCGGTGCTGGCGCGTCTCGCGTGCGGCGTCGCAGAACCCGGGCGCGCGCGGTGCTGGTTTTGACGTGCCATGGCGCGCACGCAAAGCCCGCGCACCGCGCCGCGTCCAATAAACGTCTTACGACGCAAGCCATACGGACAAACGGATCACACGACGCTCGTGAACGGAAAGTGCTCCGCAAGACCAGCGCCATTAGCGAGTGCCTGGGGCCAAGCCCAGTCGCGCCATCAATGGAGTTGTGGCCGATTATCGCCGAGCTCTGCGCGTCAGCAACCTGGTGGTCTCTGCTGATTTAGAGTCTTTCTGGTTCTCTAGCTCTCGACTTTACTCTCGCCATCCGGGTGAAACCGCGGAGTTCACCGAATCGGCTGAGAATCCCTAATTTGAAAGCCAGAAATCTAGAAAAGCGATAAACGGGAAAGCCCGGTTCGGCCTATCCCGCCGGTCATGAGGTCTTCGCGCTCGATGTCCAGCGCCGCGGCGATGGAATTACCCAGATCGTCAGCGACGATGACGCCGCGCTACCACGCTCCGCGGAAAAATGGGTATTATATGTGTCTACGCGACATATGAAACATTACCGCGGTCAAGGCGCAATCCGGCAGCGACGGAGTTGTGGTCGATTGTCGTCGAGTCGTGCGTGTCTGCAACCCGGGAACCGTGTCCATTCAACTGCATCTGGTGGTCTTTTCTGATTAAGAGCATTTCTGGTTTCTCTGGGTTTCGACTTTGTTCTCGCCATGCCGGTCAAACCCGCGGAGTTCGCCGGGTCGGTCGCAGAATCTCTAATTTGAAATCCAGAAAGGCATAAAGGCGAATGACGTCAGGAAAGCTCGGTCTACTCCGCCGGTGATGAGGAAGTCTTCGCGCTCGATGTCCGGCGCCGCCGCCATGTCGTCACGTCGGCCGCGTTTTTCTGCGCGCCGCGCTGCTCAAGCCAGAGTCGGGGCATGGACGGCTTTTGGCCGATTGTCGTCGAAGCCCCGTGCGTCAGCCACCCGGAAAAACCATGCCCGCAACTGCATCTGTTCGTCTGTTCTTATTCAAAAGTCATTCTGGTTTTCTGGCTTTCAAATTTACTCTCGCCAGGTGCGTAAAACCACGAGTTCACCGGGGGCGCAATTCTAATTTGAAAACCAGAAACCCAGAAAGGCGGTGAAGTCAGGAAAGCTCGGGCCGGTTTATCCCGTGATGAGTCTTCGCGTTCGATGTCCGGCGCGGCGGCGATGGAACTATGCCAGACTTCAGCGACGATGACGCCGCACCATTAAACGCTCCGCAAAAAATGACCGCGACCGTAAAGTTAATCATATATGACATAGACACATATCAGGCGCGCGAAAGCTCGAGCGGCAACTCGCGCATGGTGGCGTCACCTCGGAAGAGACGCCTTGAAGCCCGCGGTATACCCGAGATGTCAAAGCCGGGAGTAAGAACACTCGTACGGCCGTGCCTTGCAGACCAACGACTAACCATGCTTGATGAAATCTTCCGTCGCCGCCGAGCGACCGAGCGCGATCGGAGCGATGGGGAGCCGTGCCCGGCCCTGAATCCTGCGACTTTGCCCAAGCGCAGGCGGCGAGCTAGAATTCCGCCATGAGCTTGTTGCAGGCTGAAGTGGAGCGTCGCGGGACTCGCATATTCTCGCTGGTCGATCGCCATCCTGAATCCATTTTCAGCAAAGCCGGATTTTATCAGCGCATGATGGAGCTCTCCATGCGCGACGAGCATTTCAAGGTGCAGATGTTCCGCTTCGTCGATGTGCTCGCGTCGATCCACCGGCCGAAAGATATCGTGCAACATTTCGACGAATACCTCAGCGGCGTGCAAAACGGGCTCGCGCCGGTGCTCCGTCCGGCCATTCGCATGTCGCACATCGTGCCATGGATCGCCGGACCGTTCATGCGCTGGAACGTCTCAGGCATGGCGCGGCAATTTATCGCCGGTCGCAATCCCGAAGACGTGATGAAGACGCTGCGGAAAAAGCGGCGGCAGAAAATCGGGTTTACCGTCGACCTGCTGGGCGAGGCCGTAGTCAGCGAAGGAGAAGCGAACGAGTACGCCCGGCGTTGTCAGGAATTGCTCGAGCATCTCGCGCGCGAAACTCACGGCTGGACCGATCCGCTCGGGCAAAACACGGAGCTGTTCCCGGTAGTGAACGTCTCTGTGAAAATCTCCGCCCTTTATTCACAGATGAATCCCGCCGATCCGGCGGACGCAATCGCCCATCTCACGCCCAAGCTGCGCCCGATCCTGCGGCGCGCAAAAGAACTCGGCGCGTTCATCAATTTCGACATGGAGAGCTACGCGCACAAAAACGCCACGCTCGAGCTCTTCCGCGTGCTCTTCACCGAACCGGAGTTCATGAACTGGGCGCACACGGGTATCGTTATCCAGGCTTACCTGCGCGATGCGGAGAAGGACTTACGCGAGCTCATCGCGTGGGGAGGCGCGCGCGGCACGCGTTTCACCGTGCGGCTGGTGAAAGGCGCGTACTGGGATTACGAGCGAATCAAAGCGCAGCAGAACGGATGGACGATTCCGGTGTGGCTGGAGAAGGCGGAGAGCGATGCCAATTACGAGAAGCTGACGCGCATTTTGCTGGAGAATGAGTCGATCGTGACGTCGGCTTTCGGCTCGCACAATGTGCGCTCCATCGCGCACGCGCAGGCCGTGGCCGATGAGCTCG
>QHBL01000201.1 GCA_003244125.1 Chthoniobacterales bacterium | reverse complement strand
ATCCCGTTAATCCTGTCTAGTTAAAGAGAGGCGCCGATTTCAGGCGCTGGCAGATCGCTCCCCGAATTTGGCCGCGATGCTGATCCGGTCCCCAATGAGATCGAGCGTAACATCGCGCAACTGAATTTCGCCCAAGGGCAGAGCCGAGAGTGGGAATGGCCGCGCTTCGATCCGGGCGAACTGCGGCGTAATGGCAGCGCAGGCGAGCGACGCGATAGGTCCGTCGCCAGTGCAAGTGAGGTTGGAGATTGTGGCGACGAGATCGTCGTTGATCGTGACACTGCCGGCGAGTTTGAGCACGGGGCGAAAGAGCAGCTTGCGTGCGGCGACTGTGACGATGGCGTCGAGCACCCGCGGTTGCGGCTGGGCGAGCTGGAGATTTACGCTTTCGATCGTGACACCCTGTTTCTGCGCCAGCTTGCCGGCGACGCGTTTGATTAAATGCTCCAGCTCCGCGCGCCCAGTTTCGAGGCGGAGATCGCCGGCTTGCGCGCGATGCAGGATGAGGAGTGATTTGTCATCGGGCTGCGGCGCCTGCTGAAGCTGGACCTCGTTAGCTTTCAATTGGAAGTTAACTGCGGCGCCGAAAAGTGAGATCGGTTCCGCGGTGACTGATAATTCAGTGGCGGAGATGGCCGGTCGAAGATTGTCCAGCCGCGGCCGCGGGGGCAGGCGCGCCGATTCTGCCCTCGCACCGGAGAGATCGACCGCGATGGATTTGAGCGCCGAAACTTTGTCGCCAGCGATGCTCACCATCGGCGCCGGACGCGAGACGAAGGCACGCAATCCTTCGTCCAGGGCTGCGGCGAGCGCCTCTGGTGTTTGCGGGAGATCGTGGCGAAGAAGAAGGAACATGCTTTCGATTCGTGCGGCGGAAGACGAAAAGTCGTAGCTGCGGTCCGTCCCCGGCGGCAGAACGCATGCAGGTTATGCGTTGCGCCAATGAACCACCACACCATCTGCGCAGAGGACAGCGGCCGCTACAACGCGCAACGCGCCAACGCGGCAGCTACAATTTGCTGCTCTGGCGTGGCCACAAATCGGTTGCCTCGGGCGCGTTTTGCGCTAGTTTGCGCGCTTTCCTTATGGCGAAAACCTCCTGGATCAATCGCAACGAACGCAAGCGCGCGACGGTCAAGAAGTACGCCGCGCTGCGGGCGGAGCTTAAAGCGAAAAAGGATTACGCCGGGCTCAACCAGCTCCCGCGCGATGCCAGCCCCACCCGCGTGGTGAATCGCTGCCAGATTTCGGGCCGGCGGCGCGCGTTCATCCGGCGTTTCAAGATCTCGCGGCTCACCTTCCGCGAACTGGCGTCGAGCGGCCTTATCCCCGGCGTCACGAAATCAAGCTGGTAGCCGTTTCAGGCACGGGCTCGGATGCCAGGTCGCATCCGGTCGATGAGCATCTGCTTTTCACTCTTTAATCTCACCGCACTCATGGCCGTGGCACTGCCGGCGACGTGGGATTCGCCGGGCCGGGTCATGCTCAAGCTGCTGGCCATCGCCGCGCTGGTGGCGCTGAACGGCTTTTTCGTGGCATGCGAATTCGCCATCGTCAAAGTGCGCGCCAGCCAGCTCGATGCTCTGGCGGAGGAAGGGAACCGCCGAGCCGCCTTCGCCAAACACATTCGGGCGCATCTCGATGCTTACCTTTCGGCTACGCAGCTCGGCGTCACGCTGGCCAGTCTCGCCCTCGGCTATGTCGGCGAACAGTTCCTGGCGCAAATGCTGTCACCCTTCTTCGCCCTCGCCGGTGTGCACTCGCATGCAGTGGTCAATTCCGTTTGCATCGCGCTTGCCTTTATCGGGATCACATTTCTACACATCGTCTTCGGCGAGCTGGCGCCGAAATACATCGCCATTGGCAATCCGTTGCGCGTGGCGCTGGCGCTGGTGCGTCCGCTCGGCGGCTTTTACCTGCTCTTTCGCCCGATCATCTGGCTCCTGCACAAATCCTCAAACCTGCTGCTCAATCGCATGCTCCGCATCGCGCCCGTCGCCGATACCGAGCTGGCCCACAGCGAGGAAGAGCTGCGTCTGATTTTAGACGAAAGCGAAAAATCCGATGAAGTCTCCGAGCTTGGCCGCGACCTGCTCGTGAACGCGCTCGACCTTCGCCGACGCGTCGTGCGCGATATCATGACTCCGCGCGGCCAGGTCGTGTTTCTCGACATCGAAGAGAGCTTCGAGGACAACCTCAAGAAAGCGCTCGCCTCAGGCCACACCCGCTTCCCGCTTTGCCGCGGCCGCCGTGATAACACCATCGGCCTTATTCATATCAAGGATCTCGCGCCGCTCATGCGCGATCCGCATCCCGATTTGCTGCGCATCAAACGCGAGCTGATCCCGGTACCGGAGATGATGCCGCTGGAAAAATTGCTCAACCTATTCCTGACCAAACACATTCACTTCGCCATCGTGGTGGACGAGTTCGGCGGGACAGTCGGGATCGTGACGCTGGAGAACATTTTGGAGGAATTGGTGGGCGACATTCAAGATGAGTTCGATGCGGAGAAGGAAGAGTTCCGGCAGATCAGCGAGAACGAGTTCACCGTCGATGGCACGCTCGGTCTTTATGAATTGCGTGATCTTGCCGGGATCGAGCTGGAGAGCGCGGACGTGAGCACCATCGGCGGCTACGTCACGCATCTGCTGGGACATTTGCCCAAGCAAGGGGAACAGGTGCAGATCGAGAATTATCTCGTCACCGTCGTGCAAAGTGATGGTCGCCGGATTAACCAGCTTAACTTCCGCAAGCTGGAGGAACAACCGAGCGCGACTGAAAAATCGGACGTCGCTGGATAGGTGCGCTGCGCCCCCCTGCACGCTGTGGCGGAAATACGCTGCACGATTGGAGGGACGAGCTCCGTCTCGTCTCCATCTTTACTCCGAGCGCCGGCCCCAGCGCAGGCACGCCTTCAAAAGTTTGGGACGACACAGCGGTGGTCCCTCCAGAAATTGGACAGCGGTGTCGCCCCTCTTGCCAAGTCTCAGCGAGGTGCGGAAGCGATCTCGCGCAAGGCGGCCTGAAGCCGGTCGACGTTCACCGGTTTGATGAGGTGATCGACGAAGCCGACGGCGCGGCTTTTCTCGAGGTCTTCCTCCATGCCGAAGCCGCTGAGCGCGATGCCGGGGATGGATTGACGCGCGTGAATGTCGCGCATGAGATCGTGGCCGCTGGCGTCGGGCAAACCGATGTCGGTGACAAGAAGATCGAACTTAGTGTCCTGCGCGAGACGGCGCGCTTCCTCCGCGCTTTCGGCGCAGACAACTTCGTAGCCCAGGCGGCGCAAAAGCGCACTGAGGGTCGTGACGGTATCGGTGTGATCGTCGACCAGAAGAATGCGAAAACGTGCTTGGCTCGCCGGGGTGGAAGAATGAGCCGGTGCGCTCGGCTGATCGGCGACGTCGGGCGCGAGCACAATGTCTAACGAGATGCGGATGACGGTGCCGCGATTGCGCCCGGCGCTTTTCGCCTCCATGCGACCGTGGTGCGCTTCGACAATCGCGCGCGAGATGGCGAGACCGAGGCCCAGACCGCCATGCCCGGACTGAACGCGACGCACTCCCTGTTCGAAAGAATTAAAGATGCGCGGCATGAACTCCGGCTCGATGCCGATGCCGTTGTCGCTCACTTCGATGACAACATGTGAGTCCTCGTTGAGCGAGCGGATGTGAATGGCGCCGCCTTCGGGAGTGAACTTGATCGCATTCTTGATGACGTTCCAAAAGACTTGCATGAGCCGCGAACCATCGGCGCGCGCGAAGTGATCGGATGCGCCGAGATCGAGGTGAAGACGCATTTGTTTGGCGGCGAACTCGGAACGCAAAATATCGAGCGAGCTCATGATGGTGGCGTGGACGTCGATGGTGGCGAAGTCGAGGTTGATCTTGCCTTTGGCGATGGCGGAGAGATCGAGGATGTCGTCGATAAGGCGCGCTTCGAGCTCGACGTTGCGGCGGATGATGTCGAGCGTGCTTCGTAACTCGCCGTTGCCATTGACCTGTTGATCCAGCAACTCGACGCCGGCCAGCACTGGCGTCAGCGGTGTGCGCAGCTCGT
>QHBL01000288.1 GCA_003244125.1 Chthoniobacterales bacterium | reverse complement strand
GCGCACACAACCACCTAACGAGAACAAGATCAGCTGCGGCTACCGAGGGCGCGCAGGAATCGGAGTGGAGATGTTGTAGCCATGGGAAAGGTGAACGCGGAGCGGGTAGCCGTCAGCTGCATCGTCTGGTTAGGTGTGGCGCGTGGCAGCACGCTGGACGTGAACCCAACAAAATCCCGAACCACCTGACGCGTCGCCACTCCTGCGCATCGAACCAGAACTCCGGAAAAAGCGCGACGAAAAAGCAGCGTGTGGCGCAAAATGCCTTCGCACGGGAGGTCGGTGTGCCGCTTCGTGTCCTCAGCCGGACCGGGCAGCAACTCACGCTCCCTCCGCTCGCAGAGGCTCCCGTCCAAGCTACGGCTGATGTGGCCCGCCGGCATGACCCACGACGGAATCGAAGCGCAAAGACACACACACCTAACGAGTATTGTGCCTAAAAAGTCTGCAATCAAATACAGAATTTTTCTGTATAACGCGGTTGCTTGCCAAGCTGCCGCCCGTAGAAATAGTGCATGACTGCGCTGATTGTATCGGAAACGCCTGCTGTTAACAAGCCTCGGAAGCTCATGGAGCAGGTGCGCGACGTTCTTCGGCTGAAGCATTACAGTCTTAGGACAGAGCGGGCGTATTGCGACTGGATTGAGCGGTTTATCCGGTTTCACCGGCTGCGGCATCCGCGCGAAATGACTGAACTGGAGGTGGGCGAGTTCCTGACGCACCTGGCGCGGGACGCCAAAGTGGCAGCCTCCACGCAAAACCAGGCTCTTGCGGCGCTGCTTTTTCTTTACAAACAGGTGCTCAGGCAGGAAATCGGCTGGTTGGAAAGAGTGGAGCGGGCCAGACGCCCGGCCAGGGTGCCGGTGGTGCTCACGGGAGATGAGGTTCACCGGCTGCTGGAGCACCTGCACGGCACAAATCGACTGATGGCGGGCCTGCTTTATGGCAGTGGGTTGCGCTTGATGGAATGTCTGCGCTTAAGAATCAAAGATTTAGATTTTGGCTATGGTCGGATAACCGTGCGGGATGGTAAAGGGGCCAAGGACCGGGTGACGATGTTGCCCCTGAACCTGGCCGAGGCGCTGCACAGGCATTTGGTAAAGGTGAAGGCGCAGCATGAGGAGGATCTTGCTGATGGGCTGGGGGAGGTGCATCTGCCGTACGCGCTCTCGCGTAAGTATCCAGACGCCGCGAGGTCATGGCCGTGGCAATGGGTGTTTCCGTCTTCGCGGCTGGCGCGAGATCCGCGCGCGATTGGGAGAGCGAGAAAGGAGGGGGAGGCCGGCAGCTTCGTTCGTGGGCCGGGGCGGGAAGCTAACAGCTTCCCCTACAGCCCGCCGAATTTGCGGCGGCATCACATCGACGAAAACACACTGCAAGTGGCGGTGAAAGCAGCGGTGCGCGACGCGGGAATCGACAAGCCGGCCAGTTGTCACACTCTTCGGCACTCGTTTGCGACACACCTGCTTGAGAATGGGTATGATATCAGGACGGTGCAGGAGCTACTCGGCCATAAGGATGTGAGCACGACGATGATCTACACCCATGTATTAAACAAACCTGGCGTCGGGGTCCTTAGCCCATTAGATGAGACGCGACAGGCTCGGAATGGATAATTCCGAAGCTGTTGGCGCGTAATCCGTCTAGCAATGCACAATTGGGAGCCGGTTGAAACTTTAGACGCCGAACAATTCACAAATCCTGCGTGGTTAGAATCTCAACCGGCCAAGAATTCACAATTCTCACACAGTTGAGATTTGGACTGCCGGAGAATTTGGAATTTTTGGCCTGATTTTTTCCAACGAGGTCAGGAATTAGAATTCTTTGCCAGATTATAGATAATTTGCCAGCCAGGCCGAAGGTGGCACTCGTGTGCTCAAATCAGTCTCTGGCCTGCGCAACCGTAGCGTAGCGCCGACAGATCAAGTAAACGTGGCCGGCTTTCCCCCGAAGCTCGCCTTCACAAAACAGAACTTCTCCATGGCTTCGACTTCTCTTCCGCAAAATCCCGGCCTCCTTATCCAGCTCGGCGGCAAAATGGAAAACGGTATCAACGCTGTCGGTGCCTCGGTGCCGGTGACGATGACGATGACGATGACGACCGCCAAAAAGATGCACGATGATACGCAGGCGTTCCTCGTCGCAGACAACAATTTCAACGCCGGCCGCAGCACGCTCCAGACCGCTTCGGATACTTACCAGGCTACGCTGGATCTGCTTTATACCTGGCTGCTCAATGTGAGCAATATGCTGGCTAACCGGTTCGGCACGCGGTGGAATACGCAATGGGCGCAGGCTGGATTCATCAACAACACCACCGGGATTCCGACCAGGATCGCTAGTCGCGTCACCCTGGCGCAGCGTTTGGTCGATTTTTCACCAAGAATCCGAGCTACGAGGTGCCTTCAATGGGGCTGACCGCGGCCGCCGGCGCAGCTCTGGTCACCGCCACTCAAAACGCGCAGAATGCTTTGAGCTCGGCTGAGGCGACGCAGAAGCAAGTCGGCAATGCCTGGACGACAGCGTACGAAACGCTGATCGCGACGATGACCGATTTGCTCAAAAACCTGGAGGCCAAGCTGAATAATGATGACACGCGCTGGCTGGCTTTCGGGCTCCAGATTCCGGCCACGATCACTACGCCCGCGCAGCCGGTGAATGTGACGGCTCACATCGGTCCGTACAACGCGATCATGGTACAGTGCGATCTGGTGCCAAATGCGTGGCGTTATCGCTTCCGCATGATGATCCTGGGTGTGCAGACTGATTACGCCCTGGTGGCCAGCTCGACGGAGCCGATGGCTTCGATCGTGAACAAAGTGCTGCCGGGTCAGACCGTGCAAATCATCGTGCAGGCAGTGAGCGGCAACATGCAAGGCGTGCCGAGCGATCCCATCGTGTTCACGGTGCCGGTGCCGCCGTTGAAAGCGGCGGCGACTGCGGACACACTGGCGCAAACAGCCGAGCATCTCGCCCCAGCCCCCGCGAAAGATGGGCATGCGAACGGGAACCGGCTGCCGGCGCTGAGCTAACGAGCACCGGGCAGCGTTCGGAAAGCCGCACGCATGATTTCAAGCGGGGCCGGCCGGTTGAACCAAAGCTCGAAGGCAGCGGCGCCCTGGTGCAGCAGCATCGATAATCCATTTGCCGCGCGCGCGCCGGCAGCGGCTGCTTCCTCCAGCAGCTTTGTTCGGGCCGGCGCGTAAATCGTGTCGAGCACGAATTGGTCGCGGCGAAAATGAGCGCGCGTGAGTAACGGCGCGTCGCCCTCGTTCAAGCCAACGGGCGTCGCGTTCACGATGAGATCCGCTGTGAGAACTCGCTCGCGCAATTGCTCCACTGTCTGCTCCCGCCGATTCCACAGGTGCGGCGCGTCGCAGGCGAAGGCAATCGCGCGCGCCGCACCACCTGCGCCAAGGATCAGCGCGTCCAATCCACGCACATCGATACCAAATTCCTCGCGCACAGCTTTCGAAAAACCGACGGCGTCTGTATTCCAGCCGCGCAACTTACCATGCCGGAATTGCACCGTATTGACCGCACCGATTGCTGCCGCGCTTTCATCCACGTAATCCATCGCCGCGAGCGCTTCCATTTTGTGAGGCGCCGTGACATTGACGCCGACGAACTCATGTTCGCGCATCAAGCCGAGCGCTTCGCGCAACTCGCCCGGGCGAATCAAAAAGCGCGCATAGCCGTGCCAGAGGCCGCACTCTCGCAGGGCCGCATTCATCATTGGCGGCGAGAGCGAATGTTCGATCGGATGGCCAATCACCCCGAGACGGATGCTGCTTTCGTCCGACCAACTGCGGAGCTGCTCTATGCAATAAACTTCTTCGGCCACAGATGAACACAGATGATCACAGATGATCTTTCCTTCTGCATCTGCGTTCATCTGTGGCAATTTTCCCGCTTTCGTGACAATGCGGTGGCGCGCGCGTAGCGTCGCGCGTTCCATGAGTAACGAGCCGCACACCGATTTCATCCGCGACATTGTAGCGGGCGATGTGCGCAGCGGGAAATACACGAAGATCGTGACGCGGTTTCCGCCGGAGCCAAATGGCTATCTCCACATCGGCCACGCCAAATCGATTTGTCTCAACTTCGGGATCGCGCGCGAGTTCGGCGGCATTTGCAACATCCGGATGGACGACACCAATCCGGCGAAGGAAGAGACGGAGTATGTGGAGTCGATCATGCGTGATGTGCACTGGCTGATCGATGGCTGGGCCGACGAACGTCTCGGCGGCGCGCCGCTCTATACTTCGGATTACTTCGACAAGCTCTACCAGTACGCAGTTGAGCTAACGAGGTCTGGACGGGCCTATGTCGATGAAATGCCGCCGGAGGAGACGGATGAATATCGCCGCACCGGCAAGGCAAGTCCGTTTCGGGAACGCGCGATGGAAGAAAACCTGGAGCTGTTAGCTCAGATGAAAGCGGGCGCGTTTCCGGATGGCGCCAGGACTTTGCGGGCGAAGATCGACATGCAGGCGGCGAACGTCTGGCTGCGCGATCCGGTGCTGTACCGGATTCGCCATGCGGAGCATCATCACACCGGAAATAAATGGTGCATCTATCCGATGTACGATTGGGCCCATACGCTCAGCGATTACATCGAAGGCATCACGCATTCGCTTTGCACGCTGGAGTTCGAGGTGCACCGGCCGCTTTATGAATGGATTCTGGCCGCGCTCGAGCTGCCGCAGCCGCGGCCGCGCCAGATCGAATTCGCGCGTCTCAATCTCACCTACACGGTAATGAGCAAACGCAAACTCATCCAGCTGGTGAACGATAGACTTGTGAACGGCTGGGATGATCCGCGCATGCTAACGATCTCTGGTTTACGTCGCCGCGGCGTGACCCCCAGCGCGCTACGGGCCTTCGCGCAGGAGATCGGCGTAACAAAATACCCGAGCTTGAACGAAATGACGCTGTTCGAGCACGCGGTCCGCGGTGAGTCGAATAGCACGGCGCAGCGCCGCCTTGCCGTGTTGCGCCCGCTGAGGGTGACGCTGACTAATTATCCGGAAGCGAACGTGGAGGAACTCGACGCGATCAATAACCCGGAAAATGCCGACGCTGGAACGCGCAAGTTGCCGTTCACGCGCGAGCTGTTCATCGAGCGGGACGATTTCATGGAGACTCCACCTCCGAAATTCTTCCGGCTGCGGCCCGGCGGTGAGGTGCGACTGAAGTACGCCTACATCATCCGATGCGATGAGGTGGTGAAGGATGACGCGGACAATGTCATCGAGCTGCGCTGCACTGTCGATCTGGAAAGCAAATCCGGCGGCGCGACTGCAAACCGTAAAGTGAAAGGCACGATCCACTGGGTGAGCGCGGCGCAGGCAGTGGAGGCGGAAGTTTGTCTCTACGACCGATTATTCACGGTTGCGGAACCGGATGCTGACGGAGAGTTCAAGCAATTCATCAATCCCGAATCGCTCGAAGTGGTGAACGCGAAATGCGAGCCGGCGCTAAGAAATGCGCGGCCGGAGGATCGATACCAGTTCGAGCGGCTCGGCTATTTTGCGCTCGACCCCGACAGCACGGCAGAGCGGCAGGTTTGGAATCGTATCGTGACGCTGAAAGACTCGTGGGCGAAATTGGGGAACAAGTAGCTGTGGTGCCGATTGAAGCGCAGCGAAGTCGAGGAATCCCGTTGCGTTACCTGTACCTTCCGCCGCGGGATCCCTCGATCCCTCGGAGTGACGGGAAATGCTCATCCGAACTGTCGCAGAAACCTCAGATCATTCTGCGCAAAAAACCTGATATCCGGCACATCAAACAAAATCATCGCCAGCCGATCCATTCCAAGGCCAAAGGCGTACCCGCTCCACTTTTCCGGATCATAAGCATCATCGCCGCGGGCCTCATTCACCGCTTCCAACACGGCTGGATGCACCATTCCGCAACCGCAGACCTCGATCCATTTCTCGCCTGATTTCAGCGCCGCCGATTTCACGTCGATTTCGAAGCTCGGCTCCGTGAACGGAAAAAAATGCGGCCGAAAACGCACCGCGGTATTCGTGCCGAAAAGCTCACGCAGGAAAAACTCCAGCGCGCCTTTAAGGTCCGCCACGCTCACGTTTTCATCCACATAAAGCCCTTCGATCTGGTGAAACTGCGCACTGTGCGTCGCGTCCACCTCATCCCGCCGAAAGGCCGCGCCCGGCGCGATAACGCGAATGGGCGGCGGCGCCGCTTCCATCGCGCGAATTTGCACGGTCGAAGTATGCGTGCGCAAAACGCGTCCATCGGGCAAATAAAAAGTGTCCTGCTCATTGCGCGCCGGATGGTCGGCCGGCGTATTGAGCGCGTCGAAACAATGCCATTCCGTTTCGACATCCGGCCCTTGTGCGAGCGCGAAACCCATGCGCCGGAAAATTCCAATCGCGCGATCGAGCATTTGCGTGAGCGGATGAAGCGCGCCGCGCCCATGTGACGTTCCCGGCAGCGAAACATCGATCTCCGCCACTGCCGCGGACTCTTTTGCTTCGCGAAATGTCTGCGCCCGCGCTTCCATCGCTTCGGTCACACTCTTGCGCGTTTCGTTCAGTAGTTTTCCGATCTGCGGCTTTTCCTCCTTCGGCAGCGACTTCATTTTCTCGCTCCATTCTGAAACACTGCCGCTGCGTCCGAGAAATTTTACCCGCACCGTTTCCAGCGCACGCTCATCCTCAGCCGACGCGATTTGCGCGAGCGCGTCGCTACGGAGTTGTTCGAGCGGATGCATCGGCGTTGAAGCGTTGAATAGTTTAAGCGTTGAAGCGGAACCGCTGCAACGCTTCGGCCCTTTATCCCTTTAACGAAATCCTACGCGGCTTTTTTCGATTTCGGCTTTTTCTCCAGCGCGCCTTTCACCTGTTCCACGATCGAAGCGAAAGTTTTTTCGTCCGTCACCGCCAGCTCGGCCAGAATTTTTCGGTCCAGCCCGATGCCGGCGGCTTTGATTCCTTCCGCGAACCGCGAGTAGGTCAATCCGTTGGCGCGCACTGCCGCATTTAGCCGCTGGATCCAGAGCATGCGGAAATTGCGTTTGCGCGTTTTTCTATCCCGATAGGCCCAATACTGGCCTTTCATGGTCGCGTCTTTGGCGTAACGGAAAAGTTTCGAGCGGCGACCGCGATAACCTTTGGCTTTTTTCAGGACGCGTTTGCGTCGTTCCCGGCTGGCCGGGGCATTTGTGGCTCTGGGCATTTTGTTTTGCCCGAATTTCTTCGGACACTCCTCTCAGCGCACTGTTCTATTATATATAGAGCTGCCCGACCTCGTGCGCTGATGCGATCCCGCCGTGCGGAATCAGGTGTGCAGTCTTCGGTTCAACCGTGAACCGGGTCGAAATGATAGAGCCGGCCAGGAAAATTACAACACGTCCCACCAGCCGGGCACTGAATAGTCAAAAAAACGGCCGATATGTTTCCAAACTTCGGCTTCGTCGTGAATTCGATTTTCTTCCGCCAGCAATTGCGTATTAACAATCGCGAGCGCCTGTTTTTGGGCGGGCGAAAGCGCTGCCTCGGCAGTTTGCGATTGTTCCGGCGCGCGCGGCGGAAGATTTTCCACTTCGCCGCGGTCGAACCAGACGAGGTGGCAGGATTTGCAGGCGTCGATTGCCATCGACTCGGCAGTCGTGCCGTTAAGCGAAATCGTTAAGAGCGGTCGCGCGCAAAGTGGACAAGGGCGACCTGGCGTCCCTTCGTTCTCCATTGTTCGCAACCAAAGTGAATTGATCGCTTCTGGTGAAAATGTGCGGCGCAAAAGCTCGATTGTAAGCGCGCGGCCGCCGCAGCGATCGCAGCTCCAGAAAACTCCATGTGCCAGTTGCGGCAACTGGGGCAAATCATCCGGGTTTCCTCCGGAAATGTTGTCCCGCATTGCGAAAGAAGTCGAGCGCGCGGCACATTCGTTGTAGCGACGCCGCTCTGTCGGCGTAACTCCTGTCGATGCGCTGCAACATTTACTGAATCGGCGTGCAGCTTCACGCGGCAGATTTCTTCGTTTGCGTTTGGTCTGGGCCACATGGATTTACTGCGACAGACGCAGTCGCTGCAACGACCTTAGCTCCGCGGCAGGACGAAGAGCGATGCCTGTGCTCCGATTTGTGGCGACCAGATTGAAGTTGGCCAGACGCGACCACTATTCTAAAATCGCGCCGTGCAATGGCTCGCTCGTCACCGTCGCGTCGCGTTCGCGGCCATTTGCGCGGTCTGGGTCTGGATCGTTCTCTCGGGATATTTTTATCCAGCCATTCCTTTCCTCGCTTTGCCGTGGCATGGGGAACAGGCTTTCGAGGATTTGCTGCGCAACATCGGTCGGACAACTGCCGCGCGTGACGACATGCTTTTTATCGGGATTGACCAAAGCTCGTTGGAAATGCCGCCGCTTTCGCCCGAGGAACTGGCGAATAATCGCGCGTTTCAACTCATGACTGAACGACCATATCCGTGGTCGCGAGAACTGTGGGCACTTCTACTCGAGCGGCTTTGCGGCGCGGGCGCGCGGCTGGTGATGTTCGATATGATTTTCAACAAGCCATACGACGGTGACGCGAATTTTCACGACGCGCTCGATCATTATCGCGATCGCGTTGTTCTTGGAGAGAACTTTGACTCACAAAATAGTTACCAACTTGTCGTTCCTAACCAGGACTTAATTCCGCCGCCGGCAGAAGACGATGATCGTGTCGGTTACGTCAATTACTTTCCCGATCTGGACGGCACCCTTCGCACGGCGAGGTTTTATGTGACCGATCGAATGCTGGCAGGTTTGCCGCCGCATCCGAGCGCGAAAGTATATCGTTCGTTAGCAACGCGGGCATTATTGAAACTTGGCGACGGCAACGCTGTAATTCGCGACGAGCGCGATCATCCATTTCGTTTCACTGCTAACGAGACCTATCAGCCGATTCCGCTTTACCAGGTCTTTGATCCGAAATTCTGGCACGCCAATTATCACGACGGCGAGATTTTCAAAAACAAGATCATCGTCGTCGGCGCTTCCTCGCAGATTCAGCACGACTTCGCCAACACCCCAATGAATCCTGATACGCCGGGTCCGGTCATTCATCTCGAGGTGATCGCGGCTGCGCAGGCAAAGGAGTGGCTGCACGGTTTGCGACCGCGTTTTGTTTTTGGTCTCATCATTATTGGAGCGGCGCTCGCTTGGGCGATTGTGACCTTGCTGCGTCGTCCGCTTATTTCGCTCGGGCTTGTCGCCGCGATCTGTGTCGGATACGCTTTCACTGCCTACGCGGCCTATAATCATTCCGGCTTGTTTCTCGCGACCGTGCCGGTTTTAGCCACGTTCCTGCTCAGCGGCGCCAGCACAATCGGCATCGATTACGCCCTTGAGCGAATGGAAAAATTGCGCACTCGCCGAACGCTCGAGCGTTACGTCTCGAAAAATTTGGTGAAGGAAATTCTCGAGAACCCGCGCGGTTATTACAATTCACTCAAAGGCACGCGCATGCCGGCGACGATGCTGTTCTCTGATCTCGTCGGCTTCACCACTTTGAGCGAGCACGCCGATCCGGAAGAGTTGGTGCGCCAGCTCAACGAATACTTGAGCGCGATGACGGTGGTCGTTTTTCAAAATGAAGGCACGCTCGATAAATTTATCGGCGACGCCATCATGGCGGTGTGGGGAAATGTGAAGAGCCAGGGCCTGGCCAGCGACGCGAAAGCGTGCGCGCGCACGGCGGTAGGGATGCGGAAGGAGCTCAAGCGTTTGAACGACGGCTGGAAAACCGAAGGCCGCATGACGCTCGGCA
>QHBL01000219.1 GCA_003244125.1 Chthoniobacterales bacterium | reverse complement strand
CCCCACGACAAAATCTTTGCTTTCGTGCCGGCGGCTTCCGCTTCTTTGATGTCGCCATTGCGATTGTAAAACAACGAAAGGCTGGTCCAGCCGATCTGGTCGTTCGGACACAACTGCGTCGCGCGCTTCCCCGCTTCAATCGCTTCCGGGAATCGCCCCAGCTTCATCAGCGCCATCCCGAGCGCGTGCCAGCCATCGAAAAATTCCGGATCGAGCTCGACGCAACGCCCGTATTTCTCGACCGCGCTTTCCAGCTCGCCAATCGCCAGGTCGCCGTTGGCGTCGTCAAAAATTTCGTCACGTGTTTCCACATCTTGTTAGCCAGCGTTGTTGACATTTACCGTCAACACTCCGGCCGCGCGCTGGCGATCGCGCAGCCATTCATCAAACATTACCCGACGCTTTGTCTCGAGGTAGCGCTCATCGAGCAACGCCTGCTGGTTGCTCTCCCCCGCCTGGGGCGGATCGCGTTTCTCCACTACTGCGATCTCCATTCCGTCTTTAGTCGGCAACGGTTCGCTTACTTCGTTGGTTTTCGAATCGGCCGTCGCGCGTTTCAGCAGCGGCAAATCCGGCGAGCTGTTTTGGGCAACGGCTTCGGGTTTCCCATTTAATTCATCCGCTAGGATGAACGGCGGCACCTGTTCCAGTTTTAAATTCAGCCTGCTCGCGGCGGTCGCGAGCGGTTCCCCTCCTTTCAGCGCCTCGCGCAAATCGTGCACCGCTTTGGCCGCACGCGTGCTGAGCAGCTCGCGTTCGCGTGTCGCCTTGAGCGCTTCCACGATTTTCGGCTTCGCTTGCTCGAGAGTCAGCGGTTGCGCCGAGATCACGTTCGCCAGGTGCAAAATGTAATATCCATCCGGCGTCTGGATCGGTTCGCTGGTTGGGGTCGCACTCGATAACTGAAACGCCGCTTGCGCCAGCTCCGGCTCTTTGAGCTGCGGGTCTGGCGTCGCAAGCGTGAAGTCGCCCGTCGTCGTCACCGGCGTTTGGAATTTCGTCGCCACCGCGGAAAAGTCGGCGCCCTTTTCCGCCAGCGCCTGGCTCAGGTCGTTCGCTTTATCGGAAAACTTTTGCAGCACTTCGATTCGTTCTTTGCCCGTCAATTTCTTTTCTTCGTCCGTCAACGCCAGCCTGACGAATTGCACCTTGCGCTTCTCGTCGCTCATAAGCTCCTTCTGGTGCGCCTCGAAATACTGTTTGATGTCATCGTCCGAAATCTGGATCTCGTTAGCCAGATCATTGCGGTTGAACCGTGCCACCGCCAGTTGCACCCGCGAATAATACTGCTCGAAGTTCTTTTTGCTTTCCTCCGCCGAAATCGCTGCTGCCGCGCCCACCAGTTGTTTCACTCGCTCGAGACAAATCTGGGCCGCCGCCAGCTCCTGGATTTGCGCTTCGCTAAACCCGCGCGGGCCGAGATAGTTTTGCACCGCCGCGCTGTATCGCTTCATGTCGAAACCGGCATCACTGCGAAACGCCGGCAGATTACTCACCGCTGCCGCCGCTGCCGCCGCCGTGGGACGCAGCCCGAGCGCATCTGCTTCGTGCCGCAGGATGAGATAATTCAGCGCAAAATTCTTCTTCGCTTCATTCTCCGACCTGGCGTTGCCGATTAACTCGCCCAAAAAATCACGCATCCCCAGATCGCTCGCCAGATCGAACAATCTTTCGCTCCGCTCCATTTCAGTGACCGAGACATCGCGGCCAAAAATGCGCCCATATATACTAGAGCGCTGCGCGCCGGGGTCCGTTTTGTTAAAGTAAAAAATGAATGGGATCGCCAGAATCGCGATCACAATCATCAGCCAGCGGGAATGTTTGCGGAAAACGTTGATCATTTTCTCTTTGCGCGCTCACTCTAAAGCGACTCGCAAGCGCGCCAAACTCTTTTTGGCGGGCGTGGCATCGGCATCCCCGCCGATGTCCCTATGGCTTGGGAGCCACATGCCGCGCCTAAGCGAAGAGCCGCAAACAAGCGACCTCGAGCACGAGCGATTCCCCCGCATTGGTATTTAACTGATCGCGCATTTCTTCGAGCCGTCGCAAACGTTGCAGAATTTCCGCCGGCGAAAAGCGTGCAGCGATTTTAGCAGTCGCTTTGGCGCAATCGGCCAGGTCACGCTCGCGCAGGCCAACGCTGACGCGCAAAACATCGGCCCACCAACTGAAGAGCGTTTCGATCAGACGGCTGCGGCGTTCGCGATACATGCTTTCGCTTAACGCCTTGTAATAGTCTTCCCGCTCACTCAGCCACGCGCCATCGGTGGTGTTGCGATAGCGCGCTTCCTCGCCCTTGAGCAACTCGCCATTTTCTTCCCGCACGCTCGCTCGGATGGAATCGAGCAATTGCGCGATCGCTTGCGAAACGCGGTAGGCGCTTTCCACCGTGCCGGATTTTGCGTCCGCACTCCGGCAAAGAATATCTTGCAGCTCCTTTTCTTCGGTCGAAATCTCGGCCGGCTTGGAAAAACGCAGCGCCAGGTTGAGGCAGCGCGAAACGATGGTATCGGGCAAAGCTTCCGGCAAAGTGGTGAGCAAAAGGAGAAGAGAATTCGGCGGGGGTTCCTCGAGCGTTTTGAGAAAAGCGTTCGCAGCCTGCGCTTGCATGCGGTCGGCATCGCGGATGATGGCGATTTTTTTTCGGCCGGCGTCGGTGCGCAATTGCAGCGCTCGCTCGAGGGTGCGGATCTGGTCGACCACGATGCGGCGGGAGCGCGAGCCCGGCTCGGTAAGAAAGACGTCGGCGGCACGCGCGTTGAGGACCGCTTCCGGCGTAGTGTTGTTCAAGGCCGCGGCGAGACCGGCCGCGACTTCGGATTTGCCGCTCCCGGCCGGACCCGAGATGAGATAGGCGTGCGCGAGTCGCTCTTGCCGGTGGGCACGCCGGAGATAATGGAGTGCTTTATCGGGAGCGAAGGCCATTAAGATTTCAGATTGCAGATCTCAGATTTCAGATCTGCGAGACGCGGGAACCTTTCAATCAACGTTTGCCAGATTTCCTGTTCGAGCATCTCGATAGAAGCAGTGGCGTCGATCAAGACGATGCGTTTCGGTTGGGTTTCTGCGAGCTCACGGTAGGCGTTGATAACGCGGGCGTGGAACTCTTCAGGTTGTTCTTCCATGCGATCGCGCAGTTTGCGTTCGCCGAGCCGTGCTCGGGCTGCGGCGCGGTCAATGTCCAGGATGAAAGTCAGATCGGGGATGCAATCGGCAACAGCAAAAGCGTTCAACGTTTTCACCAGCACCGGATCAAGCGCGCGCGCCGCGCCCTGATAAACGGTGGTGGAATCGAAGAAGCGATCGCAGAGGACGAACTCATCACGGGCGAGCGCAGGTTGGATTTTTTCGCGGACGAGCTGGCTGCGGCTGGCTGCGAAGAGGAGGAGCTCGGTTTCGGGAGTCATGGCACGGTTTTCCTCCGAATGCTGAAGGAGGTGGCGGATGGATTCGCCGATAGCAGTGCCGCCGGGTTCGCGGAAAACAGAAGTGGCGAAGCCGAGCTTTTGGAGTCGCGCCGCCAGTCGCTGCACCTGCGTCGATTTTCCGCAGCCTTCGGAACCTTCAAAGGTGATGAGCGGCATGGCTGCACGAGTCTGCGGCAGGCAGGTGAAGTTGTCGAACTCCCCGCTTCCGACAGCGAAGCGGCTACAACGAAGCGGCGGTGCGAGCGCAGCGGAGACATTTTCGCCTTGTTAGCTTCACGGCATCGGCAGAACTTTGCCCATGACCGATGCGGTGGCGGCAGAGTTTTTGCCGATGCTTTCAGCGGCAGCAACGCCGGAGCGTGCGCTCATCGTTTCGCTGCACGACGTCTCACCGCAGACGCAGGCGCAATCGACCGAGATTCTCGATGAGCTAACGAGGCTCGGCATTGCGGTCACCTCACTCCTGGTCGTGCCGGATTATCACCGGCTCGGCAAAGCAGTCGAGAGCGCGCGATTCGTCTCATGGCTGCGGGAACTGGAGGCGGACGGTCACGAGATCGTCATCCATGGATATTTCCACGAGCGGCCGCGACGGGAGGGCGCTGGACTGCGCGAACGTTTTTTCACCAGCGTGTACACCAACGGCGAAGCGGAGTTCTTCGATCTCGCGTATGAGGAAGCGCTCGCGCGCATCACTCGCGCGCGGGATGAATTCCGCGCGACGCATTTTTCCCCGGTCGGTTTCGTCGCGCCGGGCTGGCTCCTCAGCAGCGAAGCGCAAAGCGCCGCGGCCGATGCCGGTATGCAATATACTACGCGTATCAGCCACGTCATCGACCTGCTCACCGGTGCGACACAGCCCGCGCGCTCGCTTGTTTACAGCACGCGCTCGGCCTGGCGGCAGAAGGCGAGTCTGGCCTGGAATGCAGCGCTGGCCCGTTCCGCGGAAATGCGTGAGCTAGTGCGGTTGAGCATTCACCCGGCCGATTTCGCCGTATCGCAAATCCGCGCCCAGATCCTCAAGCTGGCGCAACGTTTCGCCAGCACCCGCAAGCCCACCACTTACCGCGATTGGATTGCACAACAGCGAAGCCGTTCATGAGCCGTTGCGATCTGCACATTCATTCCAAATTCAGCGCCCGCTCGGAAGACTGGCTTTTCCGCCGTTTCGATTTCCCTGATAGCTGCACCGAGCCGCTGGAGCTTTACCGCCAATTGCGCGAGCGCGGAATGGATTTTGTCACCATCACCGATCACGACAGCATCGAGGGAAATCTCGCCATCGCGGACCAGCCGCGCACATTCATCAGCGAACAAGTCACGACCTATTTCCCGCACGATCCCTGCAAGATTCACCTGCTGGTCTGGGGAATGACAGAGTCGCAGCACGAGGACATCTCGCTGTGGCGGAGCAACATTTTCGAGCTGCAACGTTACCTCGCCGAGCAAAGCATCGCCCACGCGGTGGCGCACCCGCTCTACAGCGTCAACGGCAAGCTGACGGCGTCGCATCTCGAGCGACTCATTTTGCTCTTCAAACATTTCGAAGGCATCAACGGGCTGCGCGACGGATTGCTGAGCAGTCTCGCGCGGAAACTTATCGGTGAGCTAACGCCGGAGCGCATCGATGAGTTTGCCCAGCAACACCAGCTGGCGCCGACGCACGCTGAGCCGTGGAAGAAAATCTTCGTCGGCGGCTCCGACGATCACGGCGGAATGTTTTTCGCCTCCGCCTACACGGAAACGCCGAAGGCGCGCAGCGCGGCACAGTTTCTTGATCATGTCCGCGCCGGCCATTGTGAAGCGCGCGGACACGCCGGTACGCCGCTCGCGCTTTCGCACGGCTTCTACAACACCGTCTCGAGTTTCATCCAGGACCGCTTCCACGAAAAACTCGGGCCGGCAGGCGCGCTGCTCGAGCAGATGTTTTCGCGGTTCATGGAAGGGCGCGATCCGACGCAGTTTACTTTGCGCGAGAAGGCGACCTTCGTCGCGCATGGTGTTCTCTCGGGAAAAATCTTCGAGCTGGCGAAACCGGCGAACGTTTCGCTTTGGAACGAGCTCTCACGTTATTTCGCGCAGCCGGAAGTGAAGGCAAAAATCGCGCAGGAAGTGGACGTCGTGGCTGAGCCGGAGCGGCGCGCGTTTCTGCTGGCGAACATTGCCTCGGAACAACTGGCGTTTCGTTTCTTTCGAAAATTCGTGCAGCAAACCAGCGGCGGAAACATCATCGAAGGGATGCAGGCGCTGAGCGCGATCGCGCCGCTGCTCGTGCTGCTCGCGCCCTACATCTACGCCTTTCACAGCCAGGCGCCGTCGCGGAAATGGCTGCGCGGAATTTTTCGCGAGATGACCGGCGCGATTCCCGACGAGCTGCGCAACAACAAACGCGCGTGGTTCACAGACACGCTCGAAGATGTTAACGGCGTCGCCACGACCATTCGCAAGATGACGGCCGCGGCCCAGGCGGCCGGCGCGGACCTGACCGTTGTCACTTCGCGGAGCGAGATTCATATCACCGACATTCCGATCAAAAACTTCGCGCCCATCGGCGAGTTCGAGCTGCC
>QHBL01000348.1 GCA_003244125.1 Chthoniobacterales bacterium | reverse complement strand
TGAAGTGGATAACTTTCGTCGGATAGCCCGATAATCTCGATAGCTTCGGCCACGATTTCCCAGCTTTGGCCTTTACCTTGTGACGGCACCAGCTCACCTCTTACTCGGATAGATGAACCGGTCGCGAGACGCTGGACTTCCGCATAGTTGGGCAGTGAGCTGCGGGCGATAATCTGAAGGTTGCGCAGGCACGATCCATCATTCAGCTCAATAAAGGAGAAGTCTTTGGAGTCGCGACGCGTGCGCAGCCAGCCCTGCACTTGAACAGCCGGGCTTGGCGAAGTGCTTTGTAGCGCTTGCCTGATCGAAATGGCGGACATCGTGCTCATCGTGGAGCTAGAGATTCCTCGACTTCGCTCGGAATGACAAGGGGAGCGCTCGGAATGAGCAAGGGGGGCTGTGCTCTGGAGGCGGAGTCGTGGCCAGTGGTGCTCGGAACGACAAAGAGATTAGCTCAGCGGCAACCAGTTGCCCGGCGCGGGCAAAGGCTTGGCGCCGTTGAGTGAGAGGTAGGTGTATTCCTGGAGCAGCCGCTCGTAATCGGCCAATAGCTTCATGGCATCGTTCGGTTTCAAACGGTCGCTCTTGATGGAAGCATCGACCTGCGACTTAAGGAGTCGCATTAGCTCCACTTTGTTCCATTGCGTCATGGCGAGAACTTCGCCGATGGTGCTGCCTTCTATAACCTCTTCGATGTACCACCCCGACTCTTCGTCAGGATCGAGGAAGACGTGCACTTCAGTAACTCTTCCGAATAAGTTATGGAGGTCGCCCATGATGTCCTGGTAGGCGCCAACCATGAAGACTCCGAGGTAATACATCTCGCCGGCACTGATGCGATGCAGCGGAAGAGTATCGCGCACATCCTGAAGATCGATAAACTTGGAGACCTTGCCGTCTGAGTCGCAGGTGATATCGACGATGGTGCCGTTGCGCTCAGGCGCTTCCGTCAGCCGGTGGATAGGCATGATGGGAAATAGCTGACCGAGCGCCCAGTGGTCGAGTAACGATTGGAAGACGGAGAAGTTACAGATGTATTGGTCGCCGAGCGTAGTCTCGAGCTCCTTAACTTCATCAGGCACAAAGCGCAGCCCGCGATGCATCCCGACTATCTGCGCCGCCAGTTGCCAGTAGAGGCTATCTATCTTCGCCTTGGACTCGAGATCGAGCAGGCCCAGGTCGAAGGTCTGCTGTGACTCTTCTTTGATCTGCTGAATGTCGTGCAAACTCTCAAGACGGTTCCCGCGCTTCAGGCGCTGTTTCACCTCGAGAATATCGTGAACCAGTTTGTGGTCTTTCTCTGTAGCTGCGACCTTCGTCTTGCCCGCGGCTTTCTCGATGGAGCTAAAAGCTTCCACGACGAGCACAGAGTGATGCGCGACGATGGCGCGCCCGCCTTCACTAACGATGGCCGGATGCGGGACGCCTTCCGAGTCGCACACGTCCATGATGTTCCAAACGACGTCGTTGGCGTATTCCTGGAGTGAGTAATTCGTAGAGCTATCGAAAGTAGAACGCGAGCCATCGTAATCGACGCCGAGCCCGCCGCCGACATCGAGGTAGCCTAGCTCATGGCCGAGTTTAGCTATCTTGGAATAGTAGCGCGCAGCTTCGCGCACAGCGCGTTTGATAGTCGAGATATCAGGCACCTGCGAACCGACGTGAAAATGAACCAGTTTCAAACAATGAGACAATCCCTGGCTCTTCAGCATCTCGCTGGCGGTGATGAGACCTACGGTATCGAGACCGAACTTGGCGTTCTCGCCGCCGCTGGTGGTCCACTTACCGGCGCCTTTACTATTAAGCCGGACGCGAATGCCAATGATAGGTTCAACCCCGACTTCCTTTGAAGCTCGGATGGTCTGCTCCAGTTCCTCCAGCTTCTCGACGACGATGACGACGGGCTTGCCGAGCTTTCGCCCCAGCAGCGCGATGCGGACGAAAGCCGCGTCCTTGTAGCCGTTGCAGATAATAAGGCTCTCAGGATCCTTGTGCATGGCCAGAGCGGCGACGAGCTCTGGCTTACTCCCAGCCTCGAGCCCGAAATGATATGGCACACCGGCCTCCACGATTTCTTCGATGACTTCGCGCAGTTGGTTGACTTTGATGGGAAAGACGCCGCGATAGCTATTGCGGTAATTGAATTCGCGCATGGCAGTGTCGAAGGCGTGGTTGACGGATTCGACGCGATGACGCAGCAGATCCTGAAAGCGAATGACGAGCGGAAAGCCGAGACCGCGAGAGCGGGCCTCATTCACCACGTCGAGGATGGTGATAGCGCCGCCATTTTCCTTGAGGGGGCGAGCGACGACATTGCCGCTGGGATTAATGGAAAAATAACCGCTCCCCCAGCCTTCGACGTTATAAGTCGCGTTTGCCGCCTCGATGTCCCAATCGCTTTTCGTCATGGTGTGAGCGGCTGCTTCAACGGGTGAAATGGACAATTCTTTATCGCAGCCAACATGCAAGAACGATTGGAGAAAATGTCGCCGCGGGAGCACGCGCGTGTCGTGCCGAGCTCATGCGAGGAACCTCGTCCGTCGCGTGAATTGTGGCAGTTGTCGTGAGGCCAGCTTGTTTTTCCCGCGCCTATCGGTACCGTCGTTCAGTGAACAAAACGGTGATTGAGGTGCATGTGCGCGCGGTGTTGCCGACAAGTGGCGGCTGCGCGGTGTTCATCGGGAATACGGAGAAGGTTTTCATCATTTACGTGGACCAGACGGTGGGGAGCGCGATCACGATGTTCATGCGCGAGCTGTCGAAGGAGCGGCCGCT
>QHBL01000180.1 GCA_003244125.1 Chthoniobacterales bacterium | reverse complement strand
CATCGGGCCCACCCACCTGAATGAACGGATCGCACCCACGCGCTGGCCTCGCGAGCTTCAGCCACTGGCCCGCGCCTTCGACGACATGCTTCATCGCCTCGAGGACTCCTTCACCCGCCTCTCTCAGTTCTCCGCTGATCTCGCGCACGAGCTTCGCACTCCCATCGCTAATATTCGCGGCGAAGCTGAGGTCGCGCTCACCCGGCCGCGCGCGTCAGCAGAGTATCGGGAAGTCGTTGAATCGACCGTAGCGGAATGCGAGAGGCTTTCGGGCATCGTCGATAGCCTTCTTTTTCTTGCTCGAGCTGAGGCCGCGGATCGCAGGATCGCGCCCACCACCTTCGATGGCCGCATGGCGCTGGAGAAGATCGCCAGCTTCTACCGAACTATCGCGGAGGAGCGCCACATCGCCATCCTCTGCCAGGGCGAAGGCGAAATGCTGGCCGAGCCTTCGTTGTTTGATCGCGCCATTAGTAATCTCCTGGACAATGCCCTGCGTTTCACTCCCGAAGGCCGAACGATAACTCTGTCTATTAAACGATCTTCTAATAGCACTGAAGTTACTGTGAGTGATACGGGAACTGGTATTCCAGCTGAACACCTGCCGCGTGTCTTTGATCGCCTGTATCGAGTGGACCCATCGCGCAGTTCGGGCGGAGCAGGCCTCGGTTTGTCCCTCGTCCAATCCATCGTGCAATTACATGGCGGTTCCGCCAGCATTGCCAGTGAGCCGGGTCAGGGAACAAAAGTGACGCTTATCTTTCCAGCGCCATCCCGTCCTACTTCGGCCGCCGCCCCACTCACTTAGCTAACGACGGTGAGAAGGATTCTCTTGATAGGTCATTCGTTCCGGCAATGACCACTCACCGGGACCAGGCCGGCAACAAAGAAGGGCGCGGCGTGAGCGGTTACTTTATTGAACCGGGCGAGCTTCGCGCTTATAATCTTTTCTCATGCTGTTCCTGGGGTGCCTGAAGTGGGGAGCGGTCGGCTTCATCGTCGCGTTCTTTCTCATGTTCGTCTTCGAAGCTACTCGTATTCACGACGACATCCCGGTGCCGGAGTTCAAACGCAAACACGCCAGCCGCGTCGCTCTTGCTCTTTCTACTTTCGCCGGCATTCTCTCCGGCTTGGTCTGGCTACTGGTCCAGAACTGGGACTAGCTCAGACGTGGGCGGCACGATCGATTGTCCAGCACGGTCAAAGTAGATAACTTCAATGCGTTGCCGTAAAGGGCATGCATGGACAAGTAGCTCGAGCGAAGGCGCAGTCAGCGAGTAAGACAGCGAGAAGAACCTTCAGGATAGTTGACCCGGGAACGAGTAGTTCGGCCTGGCGCATGAGTTCGCGCGTGGCTCGCGCTGTTACTTCACTTCGGCCAACTTCTTTAGATCAATCCTTCTGACCCACTCCTGAAGCGCGGCCGAGTCCTGTCCCTTGGTCTCGACCTGGACAAAGTATCGCTTCGCTACCATCAACCAAAGGGTGCCATGTTTGCCATCGTTCTCGAAAGTCTCGAAGCCCTGGTTGCCATCGACAGTCACACCCTTGGAATAGCCGTCCGTTGAGCTGGTGGTGAAATTCCATCCCGCTGTCGTAGTCTCAACATAATCGGGGTTCGCCGCCGAATCGAGAATACTCAATGATGTGCTCGGAGCGTTATCTCCTTCTCCCTTGCGGTAATCGCGGTGGACGTTGGTGAGCTTAAAACCGCCGGCATCGGTGGTGGAACCCTCCGGCTTATCCGCCGTCCAGCCTGCCGGCGCATTCGGTAAGAGCGGTAGCAGTTTTGAAAAATCGACAACGTTAATGAGCGACGGCAATTCCTGCGCGTTCACCAGTTGAGCCAGCATCGAAAGTCCAATGGCGACGAGCGCCAAAGACACCAGCCGATTCCAGCACGGTGTTCTTATCCGCTTCCTTACGCGCGGAATGAAAACGTCTTTGCGATGAGTTCGAATAGCCTACTCGATTGACTTCACTCACCCCCTTTGTCAAGGCGCGAACGATGCATCGCGCTCTGATTTTGACTCGATACAGTCCGCAATTCGGCGAATATGTGGAGCGAACTTCAGCCCGGTCAATGCATCGCGCGATCGTCGCATCTACAAGTTCACGACCAAACCATGAACTCATTTCAAATCCGAGAGGCCAACTTCGCTGACATTCCAGTGATTCTGCAATTGATCCGCGATCTCGCCACCTACGAGCGCGCGCCGGAAGAAGTCGTCGCCACCGAAGAAGGACTGCGAGAGGTTTTGTTTGGCAGCGCTCCATCGGCCAAAGTTCTGCTCGCATTCGAGGAGTCAGAGCCGGTCGGATTCGCCATTTACTTTTTCAACTTCTCCACCTGGCTGGGCCGGCCCGGGCTTTACCTGGAAGATTTGTTCGTGAAACCGCAAAAGCGTGGCCGAGGTTATGGTCGCGCCTTGCTCGTGCAGTTGGCGCGAATCGCGCGCGGTCGCGGCTGCGGCCGGATGGAATGGGCAGTGCTCGATTGGAATGAACCGGCGATCGCTTTCTACAAGAAACTCGGGGCGGTGCCGATGAACGACTGGACGGTGTTCCGGCTAACGAGGGATGAGACGGCGCGATTGGCGGACTCGTAAGGCCTCGTTTGTCCTGTCGCGTTTTT
>QHBL01000388.1 GCA_003244125.1 Chthoniobacterales bacterium | reverse complement strand
GTGCGTGAATCGCGACGGTTGCGGAAGATTTGCCCTTCGAGCTGGGCGGAGTGTTTTTCGCCGGAAAAGAAGAGTTTGCGCGCCATCTCCGCGTGAGGCGCGAGCGCGTAATTCAGCGCGAACGACGCCGCGGTGGTGAGCAGGCCGATGACAAAAAGCGGCGCGAGCACGCGCGTGAGCGAGATTCCAGCCGTGAGCACGGAGACGATCTCGTTCGCTCGCGACATGCGGCCGAGGACAAAAAGAAGCGCGAGCAGGAGCGAAACCGGCAGCAGGATGACCAGGATTTGCGGCACCTGCGTTCCGTAATATTCGAGCACACGAGCGAGAGAGAGGTGTTGGTCGAGGAAAGTGGAGATGCTGTCGCTGATGTCGAAAATCAGCCAGATGGAGATGAAGCCGATGATGCAGTAAATGTAGGCCTGCAAAAAATTGCGGACGACGTAGCGGTCGAGCAGCTTCATTGGCGTATTCTCGAAATCCGAATATCGAAATTCGAACCAAGGTAAATCCGAATCTCGTCGAAAATTTTCGCATTCGTCATTCCGAATCGATTCGGATTTCGAGATTCGGATTTCGGATTTCCGACGTACAATTGCGTCCGCATGATCGCACTGCGTGACAGCATTGGCTCAACTTTTGTCGAGCAGACGGAAACTATTTTCTCGGCCGGCGGTCTGCTGGCGAAGGCCAGAAATTTCGAAATGCGTCCGCAACAGCAGGCGATGGCGGGGGCGATCGCGCGGGCGCTGGAAGAAGAGCGACATCTGGTGGTGGAAGCGGGCACCGGCGTTGGAAAATCGCTGGCCTATCTCGCGCCGTCGGTGCTGTTCGCGCTCGAGCAAAAGAAGAAAGCGATCGTCTCGACTCACACGATCAATTTGCAGGAGCAGTTACTTTATAAAGACATTCCGATTCTGAAAAAGGTTCTGCCGGTGGAGTTCGAGGCGGCATTGATGAAAGGACGGCAGAATTATCTCTGCCCACGTCGGCTCGAGCGCGCGCGCCAGCAGCAAAATGAGCTCTTCACCGGGCCGGAGCAGAACGAGCTCGAGCGGATCGCGGAGTGGGCCGTGCGCACAGCCGACGGGACATTGAGCGATCTGTCGTTCGAACCGGATGCGAAAGTGTGGACGCAGGTTTGCAGCGAGGCGCACATCTGCACGAAAAAAGTGTGCGGGCAAAACGACCGCTGCTTTTATCAAAGTGCGCGCCGGCGTCTCCTCGCGGCGGATCTGCTCATCATCAATCACACGCTCCTTTTCATGCTGCTGGCCAGCGCGGCAGAGATGGAGGAACGCGAGAGCGGATTCATTTTTCCAAATGATTTTCTCGTCCTCGATGAAGCGCACACGGTGGAGCAGACCGCGTCGCGGCAGATCGGCATCGGCGTTTCACAATATGGCCTCCGCGCAACGGTGCAGCGACTCTATAATCCGCGCACGAAAAAAGGACTTTTCACCGTCACGCGCGATGCTGATGGCGTTCGTCTGGCCGCTGAAATCGTGGAAGGGATCGAGAAGTTCTTCGAAAGCGTCGGCGCGCGCTGTGAATTTCGAAAAGGCCGCGAATTTCGCGTCCGTCGGCCGGAACTTGTTCCTGATACAATTACCGGCAGGCTGATTGCGCTTCAGGCGCGGATCGCTGATGTGGTGAAACGCCAGAACGACGAGCTGCTGAAAGCCGAATTGCAGGAGCTTGGCAGGCGCGTGGCCGATGCGCGCCTGGGCATCGGCGCCTTTCTCGAGCAGTCCGCGCGCGAACACGTTTACTGGATCGAGAAGACGGGAAAAATGGCGCAGTTCCTCACACTGAATGCTGCGCCGGTGGACATCGCGCCGGTGCTGCGTCGCATGCTTTTTCGCGAAGGGTGCAGCTGCATTATGACGAGCGCGACGCTCGGTGTCGGACGTAAGGACCTCGCCTATTTCCGTAATCGCATCGGCGCTGAAGACGCGGAGCCGCTTCAGCTCGGCAGTCCGTTCGATTTTCAGCGGCAGATGAAAATGTTCGTGGTGCGCAAAATGCCGGACCCGCGCGATGCCGGTTACGAAGAGGCGCTCGCGCACTGGATCAAACATTTCGTTGCCCAGACCGATGGTCACGCGTTTGTCTTGTTCACTAACTACCGCGCCATGCAGGAACTGGCGGCGCAGCTGGAGGATTTTTGCGCGGAACACGATCTTAACCTGCTGGTGCAGGGGGGCGGGCTGCCGCGAATGCGTTTGCTGGAAGAGTTCAAGAATACGCCGCGCAGTGTGCTCTTCGGCACCGACAGCTTTTGGATGGGCGTGGACGTTCCCGGCGACGCTTTGCGCAATGTCATCATTACGCGGCTCCCATTCGCCGTACCCGATCATCCATTAATCGAAGCGAAGCTGGAGATGATCGAAGCCCGCGGCGGCGATCCTTTCAGCGAGTATTCGTTGCCGGAAGCGATTTTGAAAATGCGGCAGGGCGTGGGGCGATTGATTCGGACCAAGATCGATCACGGCATGATTGTGGTGCTGGATAATCGGATTGTGACCAAGCCGTATGGCCGCTCTTTCATGGCCGCGCTGCCGAAGTGTCCGCTGGAGATTATCTAATAACTCCTCCTGCGCCTCGTTAGCTCGTTAAGCTCTGCGCGAACGCGTCGTTGCTTGTCGACGCGTTCTCTACGCGATGCCCGCAGGTAACGACTACGTAACCTTTGAGCGATTTGTTTGAACGCGATGCGCAGAGCTAGCATGGCCGCGGCTCAGGAGAGTCGAAACAAGACAACAAAACAGAAGGAGAAAAACAGCTTATGAGAAGTAATCGAAGACTCCGTCGTTGTTGAAGTCCCAGCGATACTTCACCGCCTGGTTTGGCTGCACCGTCGCCGACAAGGTCACCGCCACCACGTCACCATTGATGCAGCTCTGTTTCACGACGAACGCATTCGCCGTGAGCGCCTTTGCCGCTGGTGCTGCTACTCCACTCAGGATGAGACTGAGCCCGCCCAATCCCATCCAGGTAAACCATCACGAAAACCGGGTGACAGCGCGTGTGCGGGCGGTGAACGCGAGTGGAACGAAGACATCCGACACGGTGACCTTCACCA
>QHBL01000226.1:369-4437 GCA_003244125.1 Chthoniobacterales bacterium | reverse complement strand
CGTCTTCGGCGTCGCTCCGTTGCTTGGACGCACGCTCCTGCCCTCAGATGAAAGACCCGGCAACGCGAATGTCGTCGTGCTCACACAGCAACTATGGGAGCGTCGATTCGGCGCGGACCGCAGCATCATCGGACGCAGCATTCAATTGGACGGCGAGCCGCACACTGTCGTTGGCGTCATGCCCGCGGGTTTTTCGCCGGATAATTTTGCCGAATTGTGGATCGCGTCGCCCTGGAGTGTCCCGCGGCATCCGCTCCGGCCGACTGAAGATCCGCGAACCGCGCGCAACAGCAATTACCTCGACGTCTGGGCGCGCTTGAAACCCGGCGTGACNNTGCCGACCTGAACGCGATCATGCTTCGATTGGAAAAAGAATATCCGAACGACTTGATGGATGAAGGCGCGGAAGTCGTGCCGATCCATGAAGGATTAGTCAGCGGCATCCGGCCGTTGCTTTTCATCTTACTAGGCGCCGTCACCTGTCTCCTGCTCATCGGCTGCGCCAATGTCGCAAATTTGCAGTTGGCCCGCGCCGCCGGTCGAGCGCGTGAAGTTTCCATTCGCGCCGCCCTCGGCGCNNGACCGAAAGCCTGCTGCTCGCGCTGCTCGGCGGCGCGCTCGGCGTCATGCTTGCGGCCTGGGCCATTCCCGTTTTACTCGCACTCAGTCCGGCCGATATCCGTGGCTTTACCGAGATCAGTCTCAATCGCGCCGTGCTCGGTTTCAGTTTCGGCCTTTCGATTCTCACCGGCACATTGTTTGGATTGTTTCCCGCGTTTTCTGTTTCCTCGGCCAATCCAAACGAGTCGTTAGGCGAAGGCGAGCGAGGCAGCACCGCCAGCCGCAGTCACCCTCGTTCCATCCTGATCGCGGCTGAAGTGGGACTCTCGCTCGTCCTGCTCATCGGCGCCGGGTTAATGCTAAAAAGTTTTTCCAAACTCACTCACGTCGATCCCGGATTCAACTCCGACCACCTTCTCACATTCGATCTCAGCCCATCTTTCATTGACGAAGAGCGGCAGGTTATCTTTTACCAACAAGCGATCGAACGTCTGCGTGCCTTGCCCGGGGTACAAAAGATTGCCGCCATCAGCCGACTGCCCTTCTCCGGCGGAAACAGCGGGCGAAGTTTCGGGGTTCCCGGAAGCGACACTAGTCACGACGCCGACATTCGGGTGGCATCGCCAGAATATTTTTCGACCATGGCCATCCCGCTGCTGAAGGGACGCGTCTTCAACGAACATGACCGGAAAGGCGCGCTGCCCGTTATCGTGATCAACGAAGCACTGGCGGCGGATGTTTTTCCCGGCCAGGATCCGATCGGCAAATACGTCGAAAAATTCGGGCCGAAGAGTGAGACCCTGCAAATCGTCGGAGTCGTCGGGAACGTTCGGTCACTTTCTTTAGGAACGGCGCCCCGGGCGGAAATTTATCAGCCACTCGGGCAGGCCGGTTGGTCGAGCATGTTTTTCGCCGTCCGCAGCGCCTCGGCCAATCCGCTTACGCTTGTGCCCACGACGCAGAATGCGATTTGGAACATCGACCGCAATGTCGCGCTCGGAAATGTCCGTTCCATGCAGGACGCGCTCGCGCATTCGGTCGTGAAGCAGAAATTCGCCATGGTCTTGTTAGGAATTTTTGCCGGGCTCGCCCTCCTCCTGGCTTCGATCGGCCTGTATGGCGTGATGTCGTATTCCGTTTCGCAACGCACGCGCGAGATCGGCATTCGCATGGCGGTCGGCGCGCAACGGAGCGACGTGCTCAAACTGGTGGTGCGGCAGGGAATGATCCTGACCGCGCTCGGGGTGGCGGTCGGATTGGTCGCCTCCTTCGGTCTCACCCGCCTCATGTCCACCATGCTCTACGGCGTGAGCGCGACCGACGCGATCACCTTCCTCGGCGTCTCCGCGCTTCTCGCCGCGGTGGCGCTGCTCGCCTGCTGGGTGCCAGCGCGACGCGCCAGCGGCGTCGATCCCGTAGTCGCCTTACGCGCCGAATGAATTCCATGCAAAATCTTCGCGCGCTAATCAAACAACCGCTCTTCACCGCCAGCGTTATTGTCACGTTCGCGCTTGGCATCGGCGCAAATACTGCCGTCTTCAGCGTGCTCGATGCAGTGGTGCTGCGCCCGCTCGCTTTTCAACACCCGCAGCGGCTGGTCGATCTCAGCGCATACGATATGCGCACCGGCACGGATAGCGCTTCATCCGTTTCTTATCCCGACTTCGAAGATTGGCGCGCGCAAAATCGTGTGTTCGATCGCATGGCGGTTTATCGAAATGAAAGTCTCACTCTGACGGACGGGAAACAGGCAGCGCACGTTCAAGCCGAAGCCGTTTCCGCGAATTTATTCGACCTGCTGGGAGTGACGCCGATTCGGGGCCGTAATTTTACTACGAAGGAAGACGAGGCCGGCAATCGTGTCGCAATCATCAGCTACACGCTCTGGCAAACCCGTTTCGCCGCCGATCCAGCCATTGTTGGCAAGGCGGTCGCGCTCGACGGGAAGAGTTTTCAGATCATCGGCGTCATGCCCTCCGGTTTTGCATTCCCTCTCCTGCGCGATCAGATTGCGACGGAAGTTTGGATCACCGTCGCGACATTGCGCGAAACGAGCGACGGCTCGACGCCGATGACGGCGCAACGCGGCAACAATTTTCTCGGGTGCGTCGCACGTTTAAGGGACGGCGTCTCGCTCGCGCAAGCGCAGGCGAACATGGATACGATCAGCGCGGGTTTGGGCCGGCAATATCGTGACACCAATTCCTATTTCAACGTGCAGGTCCGCCCGCTGCAGGATGCCATCGTTGGAAAAACGCGTTCGGCGTTAATGATGCTGAGCGCGATGGCGGCGTGCGTCCTCCTGGTGGCGTGCGTGAATGTCGCCAATCTGCTGCTCGCGCGTTCCGTTTCGCGCCAGAAAGAGCTCAGCATTCGCGCGGCGCTGGGCGCGGGCCGGCGCCACCTTATCCAGCAATTGTTAGGGGAAAGCGCGCTGCTGGGCGCAGCTGGTGGTCTGGCCGGTTTATTGCTCACGATTTGGGGGCTCGATCTTTTGCAGCGCTTTTTGCCGAAAAATATCCCGCGCATCGAGCAGATCGGGCTCGACTGGCACGTTCTGATTTTCACCGCCGCGATTAGTCTGCTGGTTGGCCTGCTGGCAGGGTTATGGCCCGCCTGGCGCGCTGCGCATCCAGATATCGTTAGCTCGCTGAACGAGAACGCGCGCGGATCGAGCGAAGGCTCGCACGGTCGTCGGGTGCGAGCCGCTCTGGTGGTGGTGGAAATCGTGCTCGCGCTTCTCTTGCTTTCGAGCGCGGGTTTGCTGCTGGAAAGTTTTCTGCGCTTGCAAAAAGTTTCGCCCGGTTTCGAGCCCTCCAACGTGATGACGGCGAAGATCGCGCTCCCGGACGCCAGCTACGGCAAGCCGGCACAAGCCGCCATCTTCTACGACAAATTGTTGAAACGCATCGCGCAGTTGCCAGGAGTGAACTCCGCCAGCGCCGCCTGGTGGATTCCGCTCAGCGGCAGTGAGGTGACCTTTTCTAACGATATTCAGGAGCGTCCGTTGCCGAAAGGCCAGCAGCCTTCTGTCCAAGTTAACGTCGTTGGCGTCGATTTTTTCAAAACGCTGCGCGTGCCACTGCTGCGTGGCCGCGATTTCACCGCGCGCGACGACATTCGCTCCCCGCTCGTCGTGATTGTGACCGAAAGTTTTGCCAGACAATATTTTCTCAATGAAAACCCAATCGGCAAACGAGTGACGCCTAACGGCTCGGTCAATCCCGGCGATCCGCCCGTGCGCGAAATCATCGGGGTTGTCGACGATCTTCACCTAACGAGTCTTAGAACAGCGGCGCAACCGCAGCTCTATATTCCCCACCAGCAATTTGCCGTCGGCACCATGTCGCTCCTCGTGCGCAGCAAGCTCGATCCTTCCTCGCTCACCGCTTCGCTGCACCGTGCCTTGGACGAGCTGGACAAGGATGTGCCGCTTTATCGCGCACGCGCACTTACCGACTATCTCAATTCCTCCATCGCCCAGCCGCGCTTCAACGCCATCCTCGT
>QHBL01000226.1:0-298 GCA_003244125.1 Chthoniobacterales bacterium | reverse complement strand
ACTCAGGAAATCGGCATTCGTCTCGCCCTCGGCGCGCAGCGCGGTGACGTCCTTCGGCTCATCTTCGGCGAAGGGATGAAACTGGTCGCGATCGGCGTCGCACTCGGAATCGTCGCCATCTGGCTAACGAGTCGTATGCTAACGGCACTCCTTTATGGAATCGGCGCCACCGATCCGCTAACAATCATTTCGGTCGCTCTCCTGCTCGGTGTTGTCGCCTTCATCGCGTGCTGGTGGCCAGCGCGGCGCGCCAGTGCGGTGGATCCCATTATTGCTTTGCGTGCCGAATGATCGCGCT
>QHBL01000129.1:137-3615 GCA_003244125.1 Chthoniobacterales bacterium | reverse complement strand
ATCCCGTAACGACAAGTTTCTACGACGAGAAAGAGAACTGGCGCCCCGGCCATATCGCCTTGGCCGATGACGCGGACCTGCTCTTGATTGCGCCCGCCACTGCGCATGTTATCGCCGAGCTCGCACACGGTCTCGCGAATCATCCGCTCACCGCGATCGCACTGGCCACGCGCGCGCCCATTCTGATCGCGCCGGCGATGAATGGCAAAATGTGGGAGCACGCTGCCACGCAGGAGAATGTGGAGAAACTGAAAACGCGCGGCGTTGAATTCATCGGTCCGGAAGCGGGCATGCTGGCCTGCGGCTACGAAGGCGTCGGTCGATTGTGGAAAGTGGATGACATCGCATTTCGCGCGGAGTTTCTCCTGCGTCAGCACGATCGGCTGATCGCGTGAGGTTTGTCGTTACGGCGGGACCGACACGCGAGCCGATCGATCCGGTTCGTTTCCTGAGCAATCGTTCTTCTGGAAAGATGGGTTACGCGATCGCGGCCGCGGCCATCGCAGCCGGAAATAATGTCGTCCTCGTTTCCGGGCCCGTGTGTCTGGATGCGCCGCAAGGCGCGGAATTGCTTCGCGTCAATACGAGCGATGAGATGCACGACGCCGTGCACGACGCGGTGCGCGATTGCGATGTGCTGGTCATGTGCGCCGCGGTCGCCGATTACAAACCGGCTGAATTTCGGGCGGAGAAAATAAAGAAACGAGAAGAGAAGTGCGCGCTCGCACTGATTGCAACGCGCGACATTCTCCGATCGCTCCCGCACGCACGCGATTTTTTCGTCGTCGGTTTCGCCGCGGAGACGAACAACGTGGAAAACAACGCGCGCGCAAAGCTACGGTACAAAAATTGCAACATGATGGTGGCGAATGACGTCAGCGATTCTGCGATTGGAATGGAGAGCGACGAAAACGCCGTCACGATTTTTTTCGACGACGGCCGGCGCGAAACGATCTCGCGCGCGCCAAAAAATATGATTGCGCGCGCGTTAGTGAAAATAATTTTGGAAACTGCCCAAAAAAGTTTTGACAAAAAAAATCTGCGGATGAATGACTCGATAACGTGAAGTTTGATTTGCAAAAATCTTCACAGACCCACCGCGATTGCGGATGGAAAGGGGGGATAGTCGATGCCAGCTAAGAAAAAGAGTAGTAGTAAGAAAGCTCCCGCGAAAAAGAAGGCAGCTAAAAAGAGCAGCAAGAAGCGCTAGGGCGTAGCGCTCTCCACGCTCCGGAAAACTTCCGGAGGAAATCCCAAATTCAACCCGGGGGGAGGATGCGAATTTCTCCTCCCGGTTTTTTTGTAGTTGCGAGGATCGTTGTAGCTGCCGCTGTCCTCAGCGGCAGAAGGCTTGGCAGCAGACTCTGCGTGGCACAAGAACCCGGCCCTGTTTCTGCCGCCGAGGACGGACGGCAGCTACAGCAATGTTTCCGTTGTGCACTTGGTGTCCTTTGTGCGAGCTAATTCCGAATGACGCATTATCTCGAGGCAGCGATCAAAGCGGCGCGCGCGGCCGGCCAAATGTTGCGTTGCGATTTTGAAAAGCCCCAGCGCGTGAACGCAACGACGAAGCACGACATCAAGCTCGAGATCGATGTGCGCGCGCAGAATTTAATCGCCGAGCTGCTGCTCGGTGAGTTTCCGCAGCACGCGCTCTACGGCGAGGAGGGAATCGTCGGCGATCAGGAGAGCGAGTTTCAATGGGTGGTCGATCCGCTCGACGGGACGGTGAACTTCTACTACGGCATCCCGCACTTCTGCGTCTCGATAGCGCTACGGTGCAATGCGGAGATTATGGTCGGCGTGATCTACGATCCGATCCGCGATGAGCTTTGGTCGGCGCAGAAAGGCGAGCGACCGAAACTTAATGATCGCGCATTTCGGGTGAGCGAGCGCGCCGATTTAGCCGAGGGGATCGTTTCGGTCGGTCTTTCCAAAACTGGGGTGACAATCGAGGCCGGTTTGCCGTTGTTGCAGGACATGGTGCATCGGGCGCGCAAATGCCGGCTGCTCGGCAGCGCCGCGCTCGACATGGCTTACGTGGCGTGCGGCCGGCTCGATGCCTATATCGAGCAGGGCATCTCGTTGTGGGATGTCGCCGCGGGTTGGATTCTGGTCGAAACTGCGGGCGGTGTTGTCGATATGCGGGCGCGCACGGACATGAAGGATCGTTACAGCGTCATCGCGAGTAACGGCGTCATCGATTTGAAATTGTGAGCGAATTACGCTGCGGCATCGGCTACGACGCGCATCGGCTGGTGCGCGGACGGAAGTTGATTTTGGGCGGAGTGGAAATTCCACACCAGCTCGGACTCGAAGGACACTCCGATGCGGATGTGCTGTCGCATGCGATCGCCGATGCGATTCTCGGCGCGCTGGGCGCGGGCGATATCGGCACACATTTTCCGAACACGGACGAATCGATTCGCGGGATTAGCAGCATGGAAATTCTGCGGCGCGTGGCGCTGATCGCGGCGGAGAAGAATGCGCGGATGGTGAATGTGGACGCGACGTTGCTGGCGGAAGCGCCGAAGATATCGCCGCACATCGCGAGCATGCGCGATAGAATCGCGGAGGCGCTTTCGATTGAGACTGACACGATCAGCATTAAAGCGACGACTAACGAAGGGCTGGGTGCAATCGGTCGCGGTGAAGGAATGGCGGCGATGGCAGTGGCGAGTGTGGAGAGAGGGTGAGGTCGCTGGTTTCTTTTTTGTCATTCCGACCGAAGCGAAGCGAAGTGGAGGAATCTCTAACTATCTTTTTCTCGGTGAACGATCAGAGATGTCTCGACTGCGCTTCGCTCCGCTCGACATGACACGAATGGTGACATGATTCGCCTCTTCGACACCTACTCGCGCGCGCTGGAGGAGTTCGCGTCGATGCATCCGCCGAAGGTGTCGATGTACACCTGCGGGCCGACTGTGTACAGCCACGCGCACATCGGCAATTTTCGCGCATACATTTTCGAGGACCTGCTCCAGCGCCATCTTGAATCGCGCGGCTTTCGCGTTCATCGCGTGATGAATCTCACCGACGTGGATGACAAAACGATCCGTGGCGCGCGCGCGGCGAACGTTTCGCTGGATGAATTCACTGCGCCGTTTAAGAGCGCGTTCTTTGAAGACGTCGAGACGCTGCGGATCAAACGCGCCGATGAATTCCCAGCCGCGACCGATCCGCACTACATCGCACGCATGATCGCGATGATCGCGCAGTTAATGGCGCGGGATCTGGCGTATCAGGCCGAGGATAAGTCGATCTATTTTCGCATCAAAAATTTCGCGGCTTACGGCAAGCTGGCTCACCTGAATCTGGAGGAGCTGCGACCGAGCGGGCGGGTGCGCAGCGACGAATACGAGAAGGAGAACATCGGCGACTTCGCGCTCTGGAAGGCGTGGGATGAAGCCGATGGCGAGGTGAGCTGGGATTCGCCATGGGGGCGCGGCCGGCCTGGCTGGCACATCGAGTGCAGCGC
>QHBL01000129.1:0-131 GCA_003244125.1 Chthoniobacterales bacterium | reverse complement strand
GACAATATTTTCCCGCATCACGAGGCCGAGATCGCTCAGACGGAAGGCGTGACGGGGAAACAGTTCGTGCGTTACTGGCTGCACTGCGCGCACCTGCTGGTGGACAACCAGAAGATGTCCAAGTCGCTCGG
>QHBL01000285.1 GCA_003244125.1 Chthoniobacterales bacterium | reverse complement strand
CTGCTCTACCGCTGAGCTACCCTGGCGCGGGGAGCTGCAAGGTTTTCTCGCGGGCGTGATCTGTCAACGCTACTCCTTCACGTAGCGCGCCAGCTCCTTCTTCGGACCGCGCACCGCGACCATGAAGAGCACGCCTTCTCGCGCCCGCACGGCGCCGGTCCAGCCTTCCTGTTCGACATAACGCCAGCCTTCGAATTCCTCCGGCTGTCCAGTCTTGGCGTCGCGCTGGGCGGGGAAGAGAAAAAATTGCATGCGCTTTTCCGCGGCGCCGATGTGGGCCACTCGGCCTGCTTCTTCATCGTCGAAAACGCGTGCGCCCATGGTGCGGACGTGGGCAAACTCCGGTGGCACATCGTAATGCTCGAGCCGGTGCTTCATCAAAAACAGGTCACCGAGTGTGCCCGCTTCCGTATCGACCGGTTCGAATTGCGACGGCCGCGTTGCGCTCGCGACGGCGAGAAGCTTTTTCGCGGTCGATTCGCCGGCCCAGGTGTGGATCTGCTCGTCGAATTTGAGCCAGCTGATGAATCCAATTACCCCTAGGGCGATGACGATGGCCCAAACCGCGGGGTGAAACACCGTCGTCTTCCAGTTGCGGCGCGCGCCTTGTGCCATCGGCTCATTCGCGAACCATTCCTTGATCTCCTTCGGCACCCGTGTGCTGCGAACGAGCTTCGCGACGGCGCGATCGAAACCCTGTTGTTGCGAAAAATGATCGCTGCGTTTCGCGCGCGAAATCGCCGTGCGCATGCGGCGATCAGCATTGCGGCTGTCGCTGATCGGCGCGCACTCGACCAGTGCCTGGAAGCCACGCTTCATTTGATGCGCGCGGGCGTCGTGGTGTTCAGCCAGGATTGGAATTCGCCTCGTCCGGCCGCCAGCGCGGTCGCGAGCTCGTTAAGCTTCAGTCCGGTAATGCCAAGAATTTCGCGATAGCTAAACTCGTCGAGATAATGCAAAGCGAGCGCGCTGCGTTGCGGCTCGGGCGCGGCCGAAATCCAGGCCGCAAGATGTTCCGGCTCGACCTGCGCGATTTGCGCCGGCGCCTGCTCGGAAATTTCCGCCACCTGGTGCTGATGCGATTCGGGCTGGATGTCTTTTTCGGCGACCTCGAGGCAACGCCAGCGCGCTTCGCGGAAGAACCAATACCGATCCGGCGGCGGCTCATCATTGGCCGATTGAAAAGCAGCTTCGCGCAAAGTGTCCTGAAAAATTTCCTGCGCCTTGCCGGCGTCGCCAGTCATGACCAGGCAGAAGCGATACAATTGCGGGAGGTTATGCGCCACGTTTAGAAACCGAAAGCAGAAAAACCCGGCGGGCGCAAGCGCACAGCCTCACTTTAAAGCCCGAAACCGACGCGCCACTTCCTCGGCATTGGCCCGGCTGTTAAAGGCAGAGACGCGGAAAAAACCTTCGCCTTTCGAACCAAACCCGCTCCCCGGAGTGATGACCACGTTCAATTCGCGCAGCATCCAATCGAATGTTTCCCAGCTCGTTTTCCCGGGGCGCGTTTCTACCCAGATGTAAGGCGCATTCGTTCCGCCGTGAACAATGAAGCCCGCCTCGCGCGCGGCCTCGCGCAGAATACGAGCGTTGCCCATGTAATGCTCGACCAAGGCGCGCACCTGGTTTTTGCCCTCGCTAAAATACAGGGCTTCCGCGGCGCGTTGCACCGGGTAACTGACGCTGTTGGATTTCGTGCTCCAGCGCCGATGCCAAAGTGGATGGAGCGGTAATTTTTTCCCCTCCTTCGTTTGTCCGAGCACGGTTTTGGGCATGACCGTGAAACCGCAGCGCACACCGGTAAAGCCGCCGGTCTTGGAAAAACTGCGGAACTCGACGGCGCATTCGCGCGCTCCTGGAATTTCATAGATGGAATGCGGAATCTCTTTCTCACTGATGTAGGCCTCGTAGGCAGCGTCGAACAAAATCAACGTCTCGTTAGCTTTTGCGTAATCGATCCAGTCTTGCAGTTGGGCGCGGGTCGCGATCGCTCCAGTTGGGTTGTTCGGAAAACAGAGGTAGGCGACATCCACCTTTTCGCGCGGCGGCTCGGGAACGAAATTGTTTTCCATCGTACACGGGAGATAGACGATTCCTTCGTAGGCGCCGTCCGCGCGCGCCGCCCCGCTGTGGCCCGCCATCACATTGGTATCGACATAGACCGGGTAAACCGGATCGGTAATGGCGACTTTGTTCTGCGGCCCAAGAATATCGAGGATGAAACCGCAATCACACTTCGAACCGTCCGAAACAAAAATCTCGTCATCGGCGATTTCGATTCCGCGATCGCGATAATCACCTTGCGCAATCTTGCCGCAAAGAAACTCGTAACCCTGCACCGGCCCGTAACCGCGAAAAGTTTCGCGATGTCCCAGCTCATCCGCGGCGCGTTTCATCGCCTCGATCGCCGCCTGCGGCAAAGGTTCGGTGACATCGCCAATTCCGCAGCGAATCAATCTTTTCGCTGCTTCCGGATTCCGCTCGCAAAACTCGAGCACCCGCCGCGCGATCTCCGGAAATAAATATCCAGCCTGTAGCTTGAGAAAATTTTCATTCAGATAGGCCACGATAGCTACAGTGACCGCAAGCGGTGTCTCCGCAACTAAACGCTGGCCGAAGAGAGCGAACGCTGAGCTACGGTTTGGGCCGACGCTTCTTTTTGGAAGGAGTAAAGCTAAACCGCTTCTAGAACTTCCTCTTCAGTGAGACGTAGCAGAATCGCCCTCTAATATCGAAGGTTGATTCATCGTAACCGTTCTCGATTGTTCCGGAGCTGAAAGGTGGATCGCGATCAAAAACATTCGTCATTCCGAGGGTGACGGTAGTCCCGTTAAGCCAGGTGCGCCAGCTACCGGCGCCATACTGCGCGGTTGCCGGCGGCAAAGCATTCTTGTCCTTACCCTCTGTTGTGCCGGCCACCCCGGCATAGCCAGCTCCCTGGTTTTCCGGCGCTGGCGCGGGGAAGTTAAAGCTATAAGAGACAATCGCGTCCAATGTAGTCCACTCACGGACCTTGCGCGGGAAGGGATCCGGCGCGTGCGGCGGAATATCTACTTTCTCGTCGGCGCCGGTGCTAAAAGGAAAGTCGTGTCCCTGGCCGATATAATGCACCGTTACTCCGGCATCGAGGCCGCCCAGGTCGTAAAAGGCGCTGACATATAGCCTGTTTTGCGGAAAGTAGCCGCCGAAATTTGTTTCCTGTCCCACATACTCCCGCTGGTCATCTCCGAGGTTGATGGCCGCGACATAACGCGACAGGTAGTTGCCATTTACGGTAAAGGTGAAGGTTCCGAAATTGCCGTGGCCCAGAATTGAGGTATCGAAGGCGTAGATTGCCTCGTAGTCAATCCCTTCGGTGATCGTCCGCGAGATATTTTGGATAAGATCTCTAACTAGAATAATGTTCCCATCGGCGTCGCGTACGACCTGGCCAGGAAATTTTTTGCCGTTGGAGTCGAAATTCTGGCGAACCACAAATACTGGATCGATGAAATTGGTTCGGTCGCGCAAGTCGATATGATAGAAGTCCACGCTCAGAGTCAGCCCTTGCACAAACTTGGGCGTCCAGACCGCGCCATAGTTCCAACCATAAGCGACCTCCGGTCTCAAGTTTGGCTGCCCACCGAGAAGAACGCGCACAAAACGGGGTGGTTCATCTGGAGGCGTGGGATGGGCCGGATCAAAGATGGGTTCGACTCCCTCGGCCGCCGAGGGAGCTAAATCCGAAAGATTCGGTGCATGGAACGCCTCGGTGTAACTGGCGCGAAGGGTCAGGCTCGAATCGAACGGCTGGTAGCGCACGGAAAATTTCGGCCTCTCCGCCGTGTCGGTATCACTATAAAATTCGAAACGTTCGGCTACCTGGAACTCAAGGCTATATGCTCCCGGGAAATTCCAGCTTGGACTAGTAACCGGGATGCGAAGTTCGCCGTAGGTTGACCAGACGTCGCGGCTGCCCCGAGTCGCTTCCAGATTATTCGCGCCGATCGCGTTAAAGGAGGTATTCAGCGGGTCCGGGCGATCATCCACCGTCTCGGTCCGATGCTCCGAGCCGAGGGCGAACAGGAGTGGCCCCGGCGGCATCGTAATGATTTGTCCGTTCAAGGCGAAGGACTCATCCGTGAGGGTGGCGGTCCCGTGCTCCTGGGTGGAAACAAGCACTCGTTTGATGGCAGCGGCCGTGTTCACATTGCGACCAAAAGGATTGAACGCAGTCAGCGGATCGGTATCGAGAAGGGCGGCGCGCAGCCCAGGTTTGCTCACAATGCCGTTGATTACCTGCGAATGGTCATTCTCATTATAGCGAAAGCCGGCTTCGAAGTTCCAGTTTTTGAAGTAGTCTCCCAGCTCGCCCAGGTTGCCGCGCAAGCCGCCATCGAAGAGGTAGTCGTGAGTGGTGGTCTTAAATGTGCGTGGACCCGCACCCAGCTCACGGTAGCGAACACCGGTAGTTACCGGGGTGCCATCGGGCAGAAAGTCGTTTGGCTGGGTAAATGGATTAAACGGGTTACTGAGCGGAACGCTGATCCCGTTAGGACTCACCGGCGTAACACCATCAGCCCGGTTAAACGGATCCGTATTGAAAGGTACCGGCGCCAGGGTGGCGTCGAAGAACGTGCGCACAACCTTAAAATCGCCGAACGCGGTCAGGTGTTTGTCGAAGAGATCGCGCGTGAGCGATCCGTAATAATACTGGCGGTCTGCCGCTGGAATCGCCGAGCTTACAGTTGCGAAGTCAAAGGTAGTCTGGGAAAGCGGGAGCGAGAAACGGGGTACGTAGTCCGGCGACGTTGCCGCGTTCGGCGCCGAGTGTGGAGTCGGCGTTAGCAACCCCGGACGCAGAAAAAATCGGCCGACAGCCCCAGCGGTGAAGAAGCTGAGATTGCTCGCCCCGCCAAATCTTCTGAAATCTGCCGTACTGGAGAAGCCGCGGTCGCGGGAAAAAATCGCATCGCGATCGTAATATTCGGCAAAGACGACGATCTCTGTCTTGCTATCTCCAATGCCTGCCAAAAGATAGGCCTGACGTTCGGCGGCATCGTTGGACGCGCCGAGACTAGTATTACCGTAACTGGCTTCTATCTCGACACCACGGAACTTGTGTTTCAAAAAAATATTGAAGACGCCGCCGATTGCGTCCGAGCCGTAGATGGCCGAAGCTCCATCTTTGAGAATGTCCACGTGATCAACCAGAGGCCACGGGATTAAGTTAAGATCGACCGAAGCGCCTTGAGCGAAACCAACGGGCGCCACGCGCTTTGCGTCCACCAACACCAGCGTCTCTTTGGGGAAAAGGCCGCGTAGGTTCACTTCGGTGCGGCCGTCGCCGGGGTTCTGGTTGTTTTCGTTGATTGCTCCGCCAGTGATCGCAGGTAGTCGCTGCGTGAGATCAGTGGCGGTGCGCGCGCCCAGTTTTTGAATGTCTTGCGGGCGATAGCTATCGACCGGGTTAGGGCCAACTTCGTCGGCAGTAGGAATATTTGAGCCGGTAACGATTACACGCTCGGCCTCAGCCGTCGCACCGGCGCCATTGTCTTGATCCGAAGCCGGTGACGCGGTGGAGGAAGGCGCGGGCGTGGGCGTTTGCGCGAAGACTTTTACATCACCGAGTAGCGTTGCGCTCGCTGCGGCGGCTATCACTCTGCTCATCAGAGCAAAGCGGCGAAGAGCATTTTCTTTCACGGCGGGGACGAGGCCACCGTGAAAGGCCTTGATTGAGGAGTCGAGTTAAATTAACCCGGGCGTTGATTATTTTTCGGAACGGAAACTTCGCAAACGATGTTCCCGGGCAAGTTGGAAAACTTGCCCTACACCATCCCCAGTTTCATTGCCCGGCTTCGCTGATCATGTTTTGGTTCCACGGCGGCTCCCACATCAGCTTCGTAATATCCTGCGTCTGATAAGTATCGACTGGGTCGGGTCCGACTTCCTCCGCGGTCGGAATATTCGAGCCGGTCACGATGACGCGCTCGACCTCAGCGGTTGTGCCGGCGCTGCATCTGCGCAAGTGTCATCGATGCCGGAAATAAAAGAATTCCGGCTAGAACAGAACCGTAGCGACAGGTGGATGATTTCTTCACAGAAGCTCCCTCGCACTAGCTTCATCGTGGTATTAACGGCTGCCGCAGACTTAACAAAGTATTTTTGTAACACAGGCTTCCAGCCTGTCTTGTTGTGCAGGCATCCTTGCCTGCATGTTTCTCGACGCTGCGGGCTAGAAGCCCGCGCGACCGGACAGGCTGGAAGCCTGTGTTACGCTTAGTAAACCGTTTTCGGTTCCGGCCCGGCGATGATCTTCTGAAACCGCGGATCGTTTCGTAGCGGGTCCCACTCCCAGCGATACTTCAACTCGACGACCGTCATGTTGTAGATTCCCTCCTGAGTGAGGTTGGCCGGAACGGTCAGCAAATGTTCGATCAACTCGATCGCACGGTCCGATTCACCGGTCCGCGCATAAATCAAAGCCAGGGCGGCGGAAGCGTCATTCCCTTCCAGTTGCGAGGCGGCTGTCGCCAGTTCCACCGCGTGTTGGCCCTCACGAATGGCTTGCTCTTTTCGCCGCAGAAAAGCATCGATCAATCCAAGATTGATGTAAGCGTAGTAATCGTTAGGCGAAGCGGCCCTGAGCTTCTCGATCTCCTCCCGCGCGGCCATGAGCGTGCGCTCGATAACGGCGCGGTCGCCGCCCCGGCCCACCGCGAGCAAAGCTTCGTACATTGCCTTAGGATACGCATCGTCCTCGAGCACTTTCGCGGGCAGCTCGTGCAGAAGCCGTTCTGCGGTCACAAAATCGCGCTCGAGCACCGCGAGTTCGAACTGGAAAGACTTATGCAGCTCAGGTGGGTCAGCCTCACCGCCAGTGGGAGCCCTGGCCAGCTCTTGCTTCAGTGGGTCGAGCTTTCCAGTCTTCCGCACTTCGTCCCACGCGCGGGCGTATTTCCAATGCCGTTGAGCGCCCTGAAGAACGGCTCGAACCCGGTCTGCCGTGCGCTCTGCTTCGGGCCAGTCGCGCACGTAGCGCAGTGTCATTGCCAGCATCCGCAAGACGGTGATACCGCGCGGGTCCAGGATCTCGGCTCGGCGCAACGCGGCGATTCTTTCGCGAATCTTGTTCTGTCGCATGTAAATGGTCGCCCGGGTCTGCCAGACCTCAGCCGAATTCGGCAGCAACTTTTCCGCCTCCGCCAGTTCCGCGAGAGCGCGATCAGAATCGTTTGCCGCCAAATAATACAATCCCAGCGCCAGCTTGGCCTCGCCCATGCCAGGCCGGAGACGCGCGGCCTCCTGAGCTTCCGAGAGGGCTTTTGCTTTGAGCATCGGATCGCCATCAGGTCCCGACGAGGCGAAGCTTAGCCCCATCGAAAGCCGGGCGCGCGCCAGC
>QHBL01000095.1 GCA_003244125.1 Chthoniobacterales bacterium | reverse complement strand
TACCTGACCGACACGCCTGCACTCTGCCGCCAAGCGGGCGTCGCGCGCGAAGGACGACGGCGGCGGCAGCTGCTGCTGCCGGCATGATCGTTAGCTTCCTAACGATCATGGCCGCTGCTGCTCAAAGCCCAGCTCCGGCGCGAGACGCCCCGGCTTCGCCGGTGGCCTCGCCCTCTCCAAGTGAGCCGAAGGGATCGGCCACACCGGTCGGCAGCTCGTCGTCCACGCCGGTGACTAGCTCGGCGGCGATGCCGGCGGCCAGCTCGTCGTCGCCGCCAATGGCTCCAGCATCGGTCACGCCGATGCCTGGCGCCTCGACTGCGTCCGCTGCGACGCCCACAGGGAAGCTGGTTGATGTTTCCAAAATCATCAGCAAAGCCGAGGCCGAGAAAATTCTTGGCGAACCGGTGCGCGACCCCCGCCCGCTGAACTCGACAAACACCGACGGATATTATTCGAAGTGCAATTATTACAGCAGCAAATCGGTGCGTTCGCTCCTGCTGCGAGTGCGACAAGCCAATCCCGGCAGCATGACCCCGAAGGCTGAGTTCGATCAGGTGGCGGCGAGTGGCGGCGCGATCAAACCGGTCGATGGACTCGGCGAGAAGGCGGGCATGTTCAATGGCGCGCCCCAGAATGGGTTGCCGGCGAACGTCATCATGCTCTACGTGGTGAAAGGCGACGCGTTTGTCACCGTCGGCCTGGGGGGAATGAAAGATGACGCCGCGGCGCTAAAAAAAGCGCGCGGTGTTGCGGAAAAAATCCTGGCGAAATTCTAGGGGTCGCCTTCGGGACGTGCGCGGCTGCCGCAGCTCGGGAGAAGCTGTCGCTGTAGCCGTTTCGCTGTGCGAAACGCGACGAGGCGGTTCAATGCAATAGTGCTGGCGATGCCGGTTTCTCGCGTCGCCCATAGGCGACGGCTACAGCCGACGCGCGTGCGCGGGCGAGGGAATGGATCGTAACAGCAACGATCTAGCGTCGCATGAATGGCGATGCTCACAACGCGATCGTGCGCGATATCTCGAAAGAGTTTGAGCTAAAGGCGGTTTGTTTTAAAGGCTGTCGTATCTAACCTAACTTCACACATCATGGTAGCTAACGTCCAGGGTCCGCAGTTTTCCGGCGGCGCGAATATCGCCATCAAATGCCCGGCGCACACCTACGAGCAGACGGTGGCGTTTTATCGCGATACGCTGGCGCTGCCGCTGCTGGAAGAGGAGGAAGACGGCTGCATTTTTCAGTTCGGGCCGAACCGGCTTTGGATCGATCTGGTGCCGAATCTGAGCCAGCCCGATGTCTGGCTCGAGCTGGAGACGAACGACACGGAAGCGGCGGCTTCATTTCTCAAGATCAATGGCGTGCCGCGACGCGATGAGATCGAGCAACTGCGCGAAGATTTTGACGGCTTCTTTATCTCGGCGCCGAACGGTGTGATTCATCTCGTTATCGGGCAGGAAGAGGCTTGAGCCACTGGCCAAACCAGGTGGCGTTGCCGTAATAACCGAGCGGCAGCAGACTTCCGGCAGCGACAAACTCGTCGACCTGGCATTTGATCGGCGCGCTCTTCTCCGCATCGGCCGATCCACCGTAGTCATCAATCACGACCCAGCAGTGCTCGATCATGTGCAGTCCGAAACGCTCCAGGTCGCGTTTCACTTCGGCGTCCGCGTCGAGCACGATCAGGCCGAGCTTTTCGCCAGCCAGAGCGCGCTTTACGGCGGCCACAACGTAGTCTTCGGATGAACGTCCCTTCACCACTGTGACAATGTCGTCGACGCCTTGCCGCCCAAGGTTGCGTTTGAGCGTGTGCAAAATGTTTCGCGTTCCCAGACGGTGACCACGAAGCCGGCCACCCTGCTCAATCGTGATAAATTTCTTCGCCGCGCCGGACTGGCGAAGGCCGAGTGCCACGGCCACAGTGGAACCGCCGCGAAAGGCGCCGATTTCGAGAATGCCGCCGCGCGCGATGCGGCCCAAATGATAAAGCAGCTGCAAGACATCGGAATGAAGCATTGACTGCCGTTTTCCAAATCGACGGAGCTGCCTGTAAATGGGCTGGTGGCGGTATTGAATCAACGCCTCCATGAGCGCGAGACATTGCTGATGCGCATACTCGTTGTTCATCGCTCCGGCTGAAGGTGCGGCGAAGGTGGAGCGGCGCAATCGGAGTCTTGCGCGCGATAAGCTCCCCCGATTCCGGTTACAGAAAAAGCGCGCTTTCGAAGGTAGGCTGAAACGCGCCCGCTTCAGTCTGGCCGACCGCGAAGCGTGGGCTGATCTCACTCTGGCCAGCGCAGAAAACTTCGAGATCAGCGCGACCGTTGCGCTCGATCTGCGTCCGCACGGCGCCGGAAGCGAGCGCGGGCGTGTTGCAATCGCGCGAGAGATGACCGAGGACGACGCGCTCGATTTTTCCCGGCAGCAACTGCTCGATGACACTGGCGGCGGCGACGTTGGAGAGATGCCCGTGACGCGACATGATCCGCTGTTTCACCGGCCAGGGCCGATGCGGATCAGCCTGCAAAAGTTTTTCGTCGTGATTGGTCTCGATCACGAGCGTGTGCACTTCGCGCAAGCGTTCCACCAGCATCTTCGTCGGGTAACCAAGGTCGGTGATGAAACCGAGGCCGCGATTGCCCGCGTGAAAGGCGTAACCGACCGGCTCGACCGCGTCGTGCGGAACTGGGAACGTCTGCACCAGGATATCGCAGATGGTGAACTCGGCGCCGGTGCGGAAAATGCGCCAGTTCCGGTGTTCAGCGAGGCTTTCGCAGCGAATGGCTTCGGCCGTTTGCGCGTTGCAGTAAATCGGGATGGCGAATTTGCGGCAAAGCACTTCGAGTCCGCAGACATGATCGCAGTGCTCATGGGTGAGGAGCACGCCATCTAGCTGATATGGAGCCACGCCGCACTGCTCGAGCCGGGCCACGATCTGGCGCGCGCTCAATCCGCCATCGATCAGAATGCGGCAATGCTCAGTGGAAACGAGGGCGCAATTCCCGGCGCTGCCGCTGCCGAGCATGGT
>QHBL01000340.1 GCA_003244125.1 Chthoniobacterales bacterium | reverse complement strand
ACGGGATCCCTCGACTGCGCTGCGCTTCGCTCGGGATGACCGATGCGCGCCATCGCCTCCGCCGCATTCTCCTGCGAAAACTCCGCCGCGTCCGGATTTGCGTCGCGCGCTTCGAGCAAGATACGCGAGTACCTCCGCCGCACCACTTCAGCCATGCTGGCGAAATCATCCTGCCCTTCGACGGTGCGGATGCGGTAACGCCGGTAACAATTCTTATCGGGCACGCCGTCACGAAAACAGACCATCGACGCGACGACGTGCGTTGTGCTGATGTTCGAAATATCGAAACACTCCATCACCCGCGGAGGTTTGGTTAATTGCAGCGCGTCAACCAGCGCCCGCACGTCAGCTTCGGGATCAATCGTGCTCGGCAGCGAACCGCGCGTAAATCGCCGCGTCGGTCGGGTGGTGCGGCGCAAGTCCTCAAGCATGTTGCGCAGCTCGGCCGCTTTCTCGAAGTCGAGTTTGGCTGCCTGGTCGCGCATTTGTTTCTCCAGCTCGGCCATCATTTCCCGCGAATGGCCTTCAAGAAAATCACACGCTTGCGCCACGCGCTGCCGGTAAATCTCGGCGTTGATCTCGCTCAGTTTCATCGGCACCTGGTAGGTCGATGATTTCAACTCACGCTCAGTGGGCGAGCCGCGACCAAAGGTAAGCACGCCGAATTTTTTTCGCATAAAATTCAACGTCTGCCGCAGCGCGCCCGCATGCGCATAAGGTCCGAAGTAGCGCGCGCCATCATCTTTCTTGAAACGGGCCAGACGGAAGCGGGGCCATTCCTCCGTCTCGTCCACTTTTACGAGCAGGAAGCGTTTATCGTCGCGAAAGGAGATGTTGTAGCGCGGGCGGTATTCCTTGATCAGCTTGCCTTCGAACAGCACCGATTCAGCTTCACTGTTGACGGTGTGTGTTTCGAAATCCCAGACCGCGTCGAGCATGGCGCGCGTCTTCAGGTCCGCCACCGCCATTTTCGACGGCATAAAATAGGAGCCAACGCGTTTGCGTAGATCGCGTGCTTTGCCGACGTAAATCACGCGGTTAAATCGGTCGCGCATGAGATACACGCCGGGCTTGTGCGGCACTTCATGCACCTTTTTGCTCAAGTCTGGCTTCTGCCTTGTCGCCGATACGGTTTTCAACAAACGAGCATCGCGCCCCCGCTATTGCAGGGCAAGCGGCGGCACCTTGAGCATGGCGCAGTTTCTTCGACACTCACAGTTCGATGAACAATTACGACGTTGCCGTAGTCGGCGGCGGCCCGGCAGGCGCAACTTGCGCCGCATTTTGTGCGGCGAACGGTTTGCGCACAGTCGTTCTCGAGCGCGAAAATTTTCCGCGCGAAAAAGTCTGCGGCGATTGCATCAATCCCGCGTGCTGGCCGGTATTGCGGCGATTGCGCGTCGATCAGGCAGTCCGCGCAGCATCGCACGGCGTGCTCCATTGCGTCGAGTTCATTGATCTGCGCGAGCGCAGTATTCGAGTCGAGTTGCCGCGCGGAGAACACGCCGAGATCGCCATCAAACGCAGCCTCTTCGATTGCATTCTCCTGGAGCGCGCGCGTGAGCTCGGCGCCGACATCTGCCAACAAACAACTGCTCGCGCGATCAGCCGCGCCGGACCCGGATGGGAGATTGAGACGGAGGAGGCGCAATTCGCCGCCCGCATTCTGGTCGCGGCCGACGGGAGAAATTCCACTGTTGCCCGACTCCTTGGTTTATTGCCGCGGATTGAGCGCGAACGGGTCGCTTTGCAAGCGCACGTGCCGCTCCCGGTGCACTTCGGAAATCGTGTCGTCTTGCAACTGTTGCCCGGCGGATATTCTGGCCAGGCGCCGGTGAACGAGAGCGAGCTGAATCTTTGTCTGGTCGGCCGCGCGGCAACACTGCCGCAGTTGCGCGAGTGGGCGCGCGAACGTTTCCGTCTTTCGCCTGACCAGCAATGGCGAACGATCACGCCGTTGGCGCGAACCTCGATCTCACCCACGCACGACGACCTGTTCGTCATCGGCGACGCCGCTCGCGTGGTCGAGCCGTTCACCGGCGAAGGAATTTTCTACGCGCTCAATAGTGGGGAGATCGCGGCGGAAATGATTTACCGGCTCAATCGGGGGGCGAACGCTGCGATTGTTCGCCAGGAGTTCCGGCGCGCTTACGCGCAAATGTATCGCGGCCGGTTGTGGATCAACGCGCTCGCACGTGCGGCGGTGGTTTCGCCGCGAGTGGGTTCGACGCTCTTTCAGCTAACGCGTTCGCAACCAAATTTCGCGCGATACCTCACCGGTAAAATCATCCGATAACTTAGCCACGTCATCCCTCGGCTGCGCTTCGCTCCGCTCGGGATGACAACTGATTTAGCGCGTCGCCGCGAGTGCGAGCTTGCACGCTTTGATCGTGTTCGACATCAACATGGCGATCGTCATCGGACCAACGCCGCCGGGGACGGGTGTGATCGCCCTGGCGATTTTCGAAACGGAATCGAAATCGACATCGCCGACGAGCCGATAACCGCGTTCGCTGTTCGCGTCCTCGACACGATTGATGCCGACGTCAATCACGACGGCGCCTTCTCGCACGTGCTCGGACCTAACGAACCGCGGCTGGCCAATCGCGGCAATGATGGCATCGGCGCCGCGGCAGATTGCCGGCAAATCTTTCGTGCGTGAATGCGCCACCGTCACGGTGGCGTCGATGCCTTTGCGCATGAGAAGAAGCGCCATCGGTTTGCCGACGATCATGCTACGGCCAAGCACGACGACGTTGGCGCCGGCGAGTTGCACACCGGTCTCGCGCAGCAAACGCAGACAGCCAAGCGGCGTGCACGGAACAAAACCCGAGTCATCTCCGAGCGCGAGCTTGGCGACGTTGAGCGGGTGAAACCCGTCGACATCCTTCGCTGGATCGAGTGCGCGAATGATGGCTGCTTCGTCAATCTGCTTCGGCGGTGGCGACTGCACAAGGATTCCGTGGATCGCGGCATCCCGATTGAGTTCGTTGACGCGCGCGAGCAATTCCTGCTGCGTGGTCTCTGCCGGAAGCTCTAGTTTCACCGAGTGCAAGCCAAGCTGCCGGCACATCTTGTCTTTCGCCCGCACGTAACTGCGCGATGCGGGATTGTCGCCCACGAGAACGACCGCGAGACCAGGGGTGACGCCGCACGATTTGAGTTCGGCAATCTGCTCGCGTAGCTCGGCGTAGACCTTTTCGGCAACAATGCGGCCGTCTATAACGTGAGTCATGTTCGTGAAGCTTAGCACGCTGGCATTGCTGTCATTCCGACCGACCTGTCCGCCGCAGGCTTGGCGAAGGCGGAAGTGGAGGAATCTCTAGCTGTTCTGAAATCATAAGAGATGTCTCGACTTCGCTTCGCTGCGCTCGACATGACAGATTAGAACGGGTGAGCTGTTACCGAGTATCAACCACTGCCATCATCGCCTCTTCCAGACGCTGCCGTTCACGCTCGAACTCTTCTTCGGTGCTGGTTGATGCAACTTCGTGCTGCTGGCCGAGGATGAAACGCGCCCGAGAAAAAGGTCGCGGCAGAATGAACCGGTCCCAGCTGCGCAATCGCCAGCAGTTCGAGTATTCAAGATTTAGCGGAACGATGTGAGCGCCGGTTTTCTGCGAGAGAAGAATGATGCCGCCGCCGGGTCGGTAGGCAGGGCCGCGCGGGCCGTCCGGAGTGATGACAGCGTCGGCGCCGGAGGCGATGACTTCGGCCAACTGCAACATGGCGGCGGCGCCTTTGCGCGAGCTCGAGCCACGCACGACCTCGAACCCGAAGCGGTGCACCAGCCTGGCGAACCACGCGCCATCGCGGCTCGCGCTGATCAAAGCCGCGCCGCTGCGCCGCGGAAGAAAGCGCCTTAGGGCAAAGGGAAGAAAGAGGAGGCGATTATGCCAGGCGGCGCCGATGAAGCGTTGCGTCGCCGGTGCGTGCCCGATGCCGCCGCGGTCTTCAATTTCGAAGCGGATCGTGCGCGCCCACAATTGTAAGAGAGCGAAACCGAAGCTAACGAGAACGCGACCGGTGAAACTCTCCGGGTCGAGTTTCAAGTGGCGATCGGGGGCCGGCGCTGCTCGTCCTGCCAGCGATAAGCGCGCGTATTCGGCAGGCCGATCTGGTCGAGCACGCGCCAGATGACGGTGTCGACGACTTCGCTCACGCTTTTGGGATTACTGTAGAACGAAGGGATGGCGGGCAATACGGTCGCGCCCGCTTCCAGCAGCGTCACGACATTGCGCGCGTGAATGAGATTCCACGGCGTCTCCCGCGGGACGAGGATGAGCTTGCGGCGTTCCTTCAGGAAAACATCGGCGGCGCGGAGCACAGCGCTTTCGCCCGAACCGGTGGCGATGCGACCGAGGGTGGACATCGAGCAGGGGATGACGACCATGGCGTTGAAAAAAGCCGAGCCGCTGACGAACGGCACGTTGAGATCGTTCTCGGAATGCTGGATGACTTTGGCCGGAATGCGGAAGGTCATCGTTTCCTGCACGGCCACTTGCTTGGCGTGACCGCTCATAACGAGATGGACTTCGTGCGCGGTGAGATCGATCTGATCGAGCAGACGCTGGAGATAAATGGTGCCGCTGGCGCCAGTCGCGGCAATGACGAGTTTCATGTGAATGTTCGGCGCTAACTTGCTCACGTGATTCCGGTCGTCCATGCAAATTACAACCAGGCTGTCATCCACGGCGACGTGGCGCGGAGTCGAAGAACCGCGAAGTGGACTTCAGGGTGGCGCGGTGGGATCCCTTCGACGCAGCTCGGGGTGACAGTCAACCCATTTGAATTTTACCGCACGATGGGGACTATTGTTTGGCTGATGATCAAGAAGCTGTTGCACACGCGCTATCGTGTCAGTGATCTGGAAAAAACCGTGTCGTTTTACCGCGATGTGCTCGGACTCGAGGAAACGCGGCGACACACTTCCGGGCGCGGCTCGCAGCTGGTCTTCTTCAAAGCGCCAGGCAGCGATGAGGAGATCGAGCTTTGCAAATACGACGCGAGCGGGCCGGTGGTCGTGGGGCCGGACCTGACGCATCTTGCCTTCGAAGTGGATGACATCGAGGAGTTCGCGAAACGGGCAGCGGCTAAAGGTCACGCGCTCTCCGATGGGCCTCACCGCAATAGCGATGGCGGCGCGATCGCTTTCATCGATGCGCCCGAAGGTTACGAGATCGAATTGATCCAGCGCGGGCGCAAAACCAGCTAGCTCTTTTCGAGATTACGACAGCAAAGGGTGAAGGGTTTTTCGCAAACAAAGTTCAAGTGGTGCGCGCTCGGGCTGTGCCTTGTTCTCGGCATCGGCCCGGTGCGGGCGATCAGCCCCGACGATGACGATGACGAGAGCAACGTTGTTCATCCGACCGGCGTTCACAAGCATCGCAGCGCGCGTGCGAAAACGGCGAGAAACAAGAAATCCACGCCTGCGCCTGAGGAGGAAATTGCGCCAGCTCTTCCCGCGGTTCCGGCGCAGCCTTCCGACCCGACTCGCGTGCCGAACACGCGCGCCACTTGCGTGCTGGTGGTCGATGCGCGCACCGGCGAGGTGTTAACGTAAAAGAATGCCGACCAGCCGCGGCCGGCGGCCAGTACGCAGAAATTGCTCACCGCATTGATCGTGGCGGAGAGCGGCTATTTGGACCGGCCGGTGACGGTCGATCCCGTCGATACTTTTGCCGAGCCGGTGAAGTTGAACATCCGTCCAGGCGAGACGTATCAGCGCATCGATTTGCTGCGGGCGCTCCTGGTGAAAAGCGCGAACGACGTGGCGCGTTGTCTCGCCCGCGACAACGCCGGCAGCGTCGAAGCGTTCGCGGAAAAGATGAATGGCAAAGCGCAGCAGCTCGGCGCGACGCATTCGCATTTTTTGAATCCGAACGGATTGCCCATTCCCGGGCAATACTCAACCGCGCGCGATCTTTCCGTCATCGCTCGCGCGGCCTACGCCAACCCGACGATCCGCTCGATTGTCTGCCTGCCGCAGCTTGTTTT
>QHBL01000295.1 GCA_003244125.1 Chthoniobacterales bacterium | reverse complement strand
ATCGTTTCCAGCCAGGTACGGCGGGAATGAAAATGGAAAGCGCCGGGACCGAAAGCGAGAAGATTCGGCTCCTCGCGCAAATGCTCGAGCAGGATGACGCAGCCGCGCGAGCTCAGGACGCGCCGCAATTCGGAGAAGAAGGCGCGACGTGCATCGGCTCTGCGCAGTTCGTGCGCGGCGAAGAAGACGAAAGCAGCATCGAGCTCAGAGTCCTCGAATGGCAAATGGCGAAAATCAGCTTTGATCGAACTCGTTTGCGCGCATTCGCGGGCGCGGCGAATGGACGGCTCGGTCATTTCACGCGCATCGAAAATATCGACGGTTGTGCCGTTGCTGCCTGGAAATGCAGCGAGAAGCAGCGCAGTGAATTCATCGAGGCCGCAGTGGAAATTTGCCCAACGTCGCGGCGTTTCCGGCAAGAGCATGAGGACCGAGCTAACGCGGTAAATCTCGCTCCGGTCGTAAACATAATGCGAGACGACGAGCGATGCGACGAGCCAGAAGGCGCCCGCGGCCAGCGCGGCCATGATGAGCGCGCGGAGCCAGAACGCCATCGGAAATGTGCGCAGAAGCAAACATCCCAACCCAAGAAACGCAGCGGCGCTGAGATATTGCGGCCAATTGAAACGGATGATCTGGAGGACGCCCTGGTATTTTCCGCGAGGCCAGCTCGTCATACGCGCGGCAGCCGCTCCACCACTCCGCGGCGCCATCGATACGGAACGTCGGCGAGGTGGAATGCATTCGCGAGCACGACAGGCGCGCCACGAAATGGCGCGTGATCGAAGAACGTGTTCCGGCGCACTTCCACTTCGGCCGGCTGCGGATGCCAGTTCTGCCGCACGCCTTCGATCATGACGATGGAATGCGTTTGCGGTTCATAATCGAAGGTAAACGGCAGCGGACCGGCGAACAGACGCGCCTGGTGGAAATGGGGAAACGGTGAACCAGGCGGCAGAGACGTCCCGGGCGCGTCGAGGCGTGCGAGCACGTGCAAATCGGCTTCAGCATTCGGCGTTGAGACCTGAATTTCGAGCAGGCGGTCGGTTGCGGTGAACTTCACCGTGGCGCGTCGATAGCCATAATGGGTGAACACATTGCCGAAGAAAGCCATGAGAGGCCGGTTGGTGTCGCTGCGCAAAATGCGCAAGCCGCGCAGGGTGCGGCCGCTCGCGGTGGTGAAACGAGCGAAGATGCGATGGCCGCTGAGAAAGAAATCGTGACCGAGCGAGCGTGGGAGGAATGCGGGCCGGAGCGATTCTGTTTGCACCAGGGCGATGGCAACGAAACCGAACTCGCCGAAGGTATCGAGAACCAGACCCGGTGGGAGCAGCGGCTGAAGAGTTTCGCGCGGCAACGCATAGGTGAGCACGAGTGAATGGCGAAAGAATGCCTTCACACTGATGGGGTGGCGTTGTAGGCGATGCCACATGGTCACCGAAAGTGTAGCGCAAACGACCGTCGCTACAGGAAACTTGAAATCTACGCGACTTGCTGAGAGAACGAGCGGCGCTGAAGCGTTTCTTTCTTAGCGGCTCCCTCCTTTTCGGCGTGATGCTCAATGCTCGCGGCGGCAACGAGCAGGCCGAACAATCAACGGAGACTCCCGCGTTTGCTCGAGGCACTCACGAGCTCGAAGGGCTGGTCAGCTATTTTCAATCCATCGACAACGTCTTCGGCGGACGTCCGCGACTCGCGACCGCACTCGGCACCGCGCGCTACGGATGGATGCTCGACGATCAGCGCTCCGGCGTTTTGTTCGGGAACGAGGAATTCCTGATCGACGCTTTTGTCGGGCCGACGCTCGATGGACCCGGCAGTGTCTGGGGCGGCGGCACGCTGATCCTGCGGCACAAGTTCGCCCTGGGGCATCGGCCCATTGTTGTTCCTTATTTTCAAATCGGCGCCGGCCTGGTGGCGTCAGACGCGTCGTCAGATGAGCGACAGTTTGCCGTCGGTTTGCCGGTGGAATTCAATCTGCAATCAAGCGTTGGCGAGCGCTGGCGTGTCACGCGCGAGTGGTCGATTAGCACTGAATTTAACTACCGCCATTTCTCCAACGCCGGTTTCTCGTGGCGCAACGGCGGCTACGACTTGATCGGCGGACTGATCGGGCTAAGCCGGATGGTTTAGGGTTGAGCGTGGCGCCCGGCCGCGTGAGAGCACCCAGACGTTGATGGCGCAGGCGAACAGACAGAGGTCCTTGATCAGGGCGCCGTAGGGATCGCTCAGCATGGCGGGATTTCCTGATGCGACGAGAACGATGAGCACCACCAGTGCAATGCTGGTGAGACAAACGGCGAGTCGTTCGCGCCAGCCGGTGATGAGCCAGAGGCCGAGTGCGATTTGTGCAATGCCGAGAACGGCAAGCGTCTGCTCCGGTGAACGCCAAACCAGTCCGGAGCGGCGCACGAGCTCGATTTCATCGGCGCGCAGAAAGAGAAGCTTGGGGACGAGGCCTTCGTAGATCCAGACGAGGCCGAGCGCGACGCGGGAGATGATTTTCAGAAATTTCAGTTCCATCTGTTTCTCCAGAAAGCAGCGGTGAGATAAAGAGCGCTGAGCGCGCCATAGCCGAGAAAAAGCGCCCAATGCATGGCAGTGCGGGTGGGATTTCCACGCCAGTGGCTGGGGCTGTAATGCAGCCATTGTATCGCTGCGCGCATAATCCAGAAGCCGCCGATGGCAGTGGCCAGCCACGTTGCCAGCGGGTATGCGGCGTGTGCCATATCGCCAGCAAAACGCCAGGTGAGTACCGCGAAAATAGCGAGCGTAATGGAAATAAAGATGCAGTGAACGCGGAACACTTCGCGGATGAGGAGCGGCGCGCGTTCGAGATCAGGTTTCCACTGCATGATGCGGATGAGGAAGAGGTTGAGAATGGCGATGGCGAATTGCGCGGCGGCGGCGGCACGCAGGAAAAGATCGAGATGTGTGTTCATGAGGTGGGATAAATTTCGGCGAGCGCCGAAGCCAGGGTGGGGAAGCTAAAAACGAAGCCGGCATCGAGCAGACGTTTGGGCACGCAGCGCTGGCTAACGAGAGCGAGACTGCCTTCGGTGCCGAGCAACCATCCTCCAAGGCGAGCTGCCAACGCCGGTAACGGCGGAGTCCAGGGCCGGTGCAAGGCGCGGCGCAGTTCGCGCATGAACTCCGCGTTCGTCACTGGCTCAGGCGCGGTGGCGTTGAACGAACCGCGAATCTCCTCATGCACCAGCGCGTGAAGAACGATGCGGCAGAGATCGCGCTCGTGGATCCAGGAGATGAACTGACATTCGTTGCCAACATGACCGCCGAGAAATAATCGCGTTAACTTTCCGAGCAGATCGAGAAATCCGCCGCCGCGGCCGAGAACAACACCAATTCGCAGCAGCACCTTGCGCGTGCCGGAGGATGCGTTGACCCACTCGAAGGCAGCTTCCCAGCGTTGACAAATTTCCGCGAGAAAATCGCCGCCGGCCGGGGCACTTTCGTCGCAAATGCGCTCACCGGTATCGCCGTAAATCCCGATTCCCGCGGCTTGCACGAAAAGGCGCGGCGGTTTGGCGCACTGCGTCATGGCGGCGGCGAGTGCGCGAATCGACTCAACACGGGACACGATAATCTCGCGCTGATGTGCCGGCGTGTGCCGGCAATTGATGCTGCGGCCGGCGAGATTCACGATCGCTGTGGCGCCATCGATTTCGCTGATCCATTCACCAGCGCTTTCACCATTCCAGTACGCGTGACGAATGGCTCCATCGCGCTCGGAGCCGCGGGTGAGCACGACCACATCGTAGCCGCTCGATGCGAGAAACGGCGCCAGCGTTCGCCCGATGAAACCGGTGCCCCCGGCGATGACGACGCGCGCCTTCATAAGGCGGCGCTCGCGTAAACCAAGATGAGGAATGCGAACGCGATAGTCAGGGCGTGATAGCCGATCTTATAGAACGCATTCGTGAGAAACGGGCGCGCATCGAAGACCGCGAGCTGCACGAACAGCCGCGCCGCCCAGAAGATCGCGATGAAGGCGCAGAGCGAGCGCGCCACCGGGTCGCGGGTCGCAATTGCACCGGCATGCAAAAAAGTGAGCGCCGCAAATGCGATGATCGTCAGCACGATGAAGCTGCCGTAAACCCAGAAGAGACGGCGCAGGAATGGATGGAGCTGCGCGAGGTTGCCGCGCCAATCGAGCGTGCGCGGCACGAGAGCGCTGGCCACCAGAATGGCGAGCTGCGCGAGCGCGGCGATTTGCAGCAGCGTTTTCATAGCGCGCCGATGGCTTTCATGAACGGCAGAATGACGCGCCGAACGAAGGCGTGGTGAAAAACCCAGAACGCCGGACCGGCCACGATCACCATGGTGGAAATCCAGCCGGCGATCGAGCACGAGCTGATTAAACGCGCCGTTCCAGCGCCGGCCCCAGAATTCCGTCAGGCTGCGTGAGGTGATCGGCCGGTTCATGATCGGCCGGAAGTCAAAACCGGCCCGGCGCCAGCCGCACGCCACGAGGTCGAAGGTGCCGAAGTGCAATATTAGAACGGTGGCGATCATGCCGACCCAGGCTTTGAGCAGATCGCCCGAAGCGAAGCGCGCGATGCCGAAGAGAAGAACGGCGCCGGAAAGGATTTTTGCGGTGGCGAAGGAGACGCGGGCACGATGCTTGCGGCGTTGCGTGATAGCGGTGGCCGTTGCGTTGCCTGGAAGAATTCGCCGGCGTCCATTCCCGGCCAGAGAAAGAACCAGGCGAGCGCGCGGCGGAGAGTGATGTCGCGAGTCCGTTTCCTTGCGCGAACGAAGGTGAGCCATTTGAAAGCGAGAAAGAGCGCGCCCGCCATCAGCCACATGAAGGCCCAGGGAACGAGCAGGCGCGCGGTGCAGACCGCGACGAGCGGTGGAGCGAAAGCCGCGAGCGTGCCCAGTTTCGGTCGCACGCTCGAGCGCAGGCAATACCGGTGCAAGCACGATGGGCCGCGACCAAACGATAGGCGCGCGAAAGCCCGCGCCGCACAATCCCGAACGAGGCAAGCACGCAGAGCGGGCGCATCCACCAGAGCTGGCGCGCGAGAAAGACGAGCGCTTCGGCGCCTCGGAATCGTTGCCATCAGCAGTGAGTACGTGCATTTCCTCGAGCGGCGCTGCGGCATCGAGCCCGAGTCGCTCCTGCACCCAGGCTGTTTGCAGCGGAAGGAAATGAAATCCGCGGCGCCGGAACAAGGAGGCGAAGCGGTACGCGTTCGAAAGGCGAAACCGGCAACTCGCATCGTAAAGAATCCATCCGCGGAAGCTTCCGATTTGGGCCGAGGGCGAGGCAGCGCCAAGGGGTGATTGCTGCCCGTGACCTAAGCGGGAGAGAATCGGGTTTCGTTGCAATCGCTTTGTTTCTGTCGTTTCTGTTAGAACAGAATAAGTAGGCAAAGAAAATACTTCATCGTTTGCTCAAACCGAGAAGACGAAGGGCTTTGTCGCCCATTCGCGCCAGGCGGAGGAGCGCAGGAGTCGGTAAACGCTCGAGCTGATCGTAAGCGGTGTGCGCCACCTCGAAGAAGCTGAGTAAATCAGCCAGACGCTCCTTCGTGTAGCGATCAGCCGAGCGCGGTTTGCTTGCCTCGCTGATACTTTGGCGGAGCACTTCGGCGGTGGGATCGATCTCCCGTTTCTTCCGTTGCCGGGCGATGACGCGAAACATTTCCCAGACATCTTTCATCGACTCGAAATGATCGCGCCGGTCACCCTGGACATGAACAACCCGCACGATGCCCCAGTACTGGAGCTCACGGAGGCTGGTGCTGGCATTGGATCGGGCGATCCTGAGGGTGGCGGCAATTTCATCCGCCGGCAGCGGCCTGGGGGAGAGGAAGAGCAGGGCATGAACCTGGGCGACGGTGCGGTTGATGCCCCAGCGCGTTCCCATTTCTCCCCAGTGGAGAATGAACTTCTGGACGACGGGCGAGAGTGGCGTCGAAGGCATCTGTTATTTCTGTCTGAACAGAAATTAGCGAAATAGTCCGCGCGAGCAAGTTACTTTTTCCCTGATCCTGATCGCGTATGTGCGTTTGGCGGATCTCAAATTGGCGGTCGAGGTTTGCTTCCCGGTGCACGGGATTAGTTCGCCGCAAACCTCTGAACGGTTATGATAGAAGTCATGTCTTGGAAGCGATTATTTAGTTCGGCGGTGGTTCTCTGCAGTCTTTTCTTCTCGGTCAGCGCCTTTTCTCAAACTTCACTTAGCGGTGAAGTGAGAGGCGTTGAAGGCCGGCTTATCCGGGGCGCGGAGGTGCGGTTGCAGCGGGAAGATGCCAAGGCTGCCCCAGTCGCCCTGAAGACGAACGCGAAAGGCCATTTCTCTGCCGGTAAATTGCCGGCCGGTCGCTACGCGGTGACGGCAAGCGCGGGCGGTCTGGCTTCCGCTCCGCAGAGTGTGAAAGTTTCTTCCGCGCGCGCTGAAACCTTGCCGTTGCGCCTGGTCGCGGCAGCCTCTGCTAACGCCGGCCCGGTGAAGAAGAAAAAGCACCTGGTTTGGGTTCCGGCCCAGACCGGGTCGCGCATCGGTGGCGGCTACGTTGAAGTGGATGATGCGGCGGACAACTCTCCGAAAAAGGACAGCGCCGACCTGCAGAGACTCCAGAATACACAAGCTACCTTAATGTCGCGTGCTCCCAGCGGCGGCGGACGCTAATCTCCGCTGCCAGGTTGGGGGGATTGGCAGTTCGCCGCCGTTTCTGTTGCTTCGCGCTCTGCCATTCGATTCTGCTGTTTATCTTAACGGCGCGCCGGCAAAAAAATCTTTGCAGCGCCTGCGTTCACTTCTATATTGCGCGCTCTCCGCATCAGTGGCGTGAGCAGGATTCACGGCTCTGAGCGGATTTTT
>QHBL01000044.1 GCA_003244125.1 Chthoniobacterales bacterium | reverse complement strand
ATGGCGAAAATGTACTTCGAGTATGGGATCGCGACCCTGCGGGAAAAGGCAGGCGAGTAAATCCACCTTCGCCGAGGTGGAACACTCGTCGGACAATCAAAGTACGCCGCGCATGGCGCGCCGCACAGTCTCGGTGACGAATCCGTAAACGAGGTGCGAGGTCAACGCGTAGATATGTGTCGAAACCGGAGTCTGTTTCGCTGACTTACCCAAACCTAGCGCTGGCACGATCGCTTCATCGGCGACCAGCCAGACACTAGCGCCGAATACCAGACCTTCGGCCACCGTTGCGAGCGGGATCAGTTCCGCCGTGACGCCATAGATAGCACCTGATGTCGCTCCCATCGCGTAATGTACCGTCTCGCTTGCGACGACTTTTTTATCCGCTGGTATTCTCTTATGCGTGAAACGTTCGGAAATTGCCTGAGCTACCTTTATTGTGGAAGATTCCTCTGGCGCGCTCGATGTTTCCTCATCTTTGGTCGGATTGAGCTCTACGGCGGCCTTGTTCCAGAGCGCTTGAAATTGCTCCATTAGAAGCGAGGCAAGCAGCCCGCCCGCAATACCGGCGAAGAGGCCTTTCACGAAATCTGGGTCGTGCGTTTGCAACAGTGACTTAATTCTCATCGCGTCAGCGGTGTCCCGGAGTTTACTCTCATTGGACCACAAGCGTTGACGGCGATACGGTCGCCAACATCAGATACAACCTGACCGATCCGCTCCGTCGACCATCCGTCCGCATTTCCATTTGGCTCAGTCTGGTTTAGCCGGAAGCTGCGCGTCCTCCACCGATTTGCTTCAAAATGCCGAGTTCGTCGGAGCTGCCCCAGCGCTCGGCGATTTTGCCATCTTCGAAACGTGCGATTTGCATGCCACGCGCCTTGATCTTCTTCCCGGTCGCGGGCACGCCTTGGAAACCACCTTTGTGCGTTCCAGTGACGGTGGAGGCGATCGCCACATTATCGTCGTCCGTCACCATGTGATCCACTGCGACCTCAAGGTCTGGAAACGCTGTGCGGAATTTCGAGAAGAACTGGATGAATCCTTCCGGTCCTGGACCTTGGTCCGGCGCAGGATCGTGATCTTTCACATCGGAAGTCATGAGATGCTTTAACCCGTCGAGCTGGCCGCTGTTCACAGCTGCGCCGAAACGTTTCTGTGCTTCGATGTTGTCTGCCTTACTCATTGTTAGCCTTTCTGTTTGTCTCTCCGGCTTTAACTTCAAATCGGATCCGGCATAGGGAAGATCGGGCCGCTTCGGTCAGTACGACCCATACGGCAAATTTCTAAGTCTGCTGTTGCTGACGAGGCTCGATACCGAAATGGTATTTGAAAACCAGCAGGCCACCCATGAAACCTTGAACAATCACCAAAAGGGTTTCGAGGAAGACGATAACTGCAAACCACCTTACGAGCGTCAGATCATTCATCGGCTTTTCTACTAAAAAGTAGATACCGCTAATCAAGGCGACAGCAGTTAGGAAAACGCCGTTACGAATGTGCAGCCGCGCCATCCTGCCCGCCCCTTCTTCTGGATGTTCGGGATAGGGCGCGTTGTAGTAATCGAGAATTCCGGTCCCACCAGAAACTACAGCACCGAGCGCGGCGAACATAAAAGTCCAGTAGGAGGCATTCAAAAAGAAGACAATATCCCGCCAGAACCATAAGATCAAAAAGATGGCGCTGATTGGAAACAATACGATGGGAAAATGTACGACGGCCGGATGGATTGCCGGAAGCCGGCCCGCGTGTTGTTGATTTGCATCTGCATTATTCATGTTTGGCATAAACGATTCCTTTCAACTATGATTTTACTCCTTCTACTAACGAGATAAATTAAACTGCAGCCTTGTCATTTAATTGCATCTTGTTTCGCACCGCGATAAATGTCCGGACGCGGCGGCCCCTCAGCAATGATAGTCCCTGTCGCGCCTTTGTCGGTGCGAAACATCGAATGATCGACCAAAGTGTATTCACCCGGCACTTCAAACGTCATCTCGACCACGGCCGTCCCGCCGGCGGGAACTAAAGTAACCGAGACATCGTGGACGGGTGGGTCAACCAGATCGCCCTCGCGATAAAGCGTGTCGAAGATAGAACCAATGACGTGAAACGAGGAAACGAGGTTGGGGCCGATGTCGCCGAAGTAAATCCGCACTCGCTCGCCGGTTTTGACGTGCAAAGCGTTGTGACCAGTCAGCGCGCCGACCCGACCATTGAACACAACGAATGTAGGATGTTCCGCTAGTCCATCGTTGCGTGAGTAATCTAGCGTCGCGTCGCCGCCGACTGGTGGAATCGAGGTATAGAACTCACTCTGCATGACATAGAACTCATGATCGACTTTGGGGAGACCGGCTTCCGGTTCGACCAGAATCAAACCATACATCCCGTTCGCGATGTGATCGGACGTGGGCGGCTGAGCGCAGTGATAAACAAACAATCCAGGATGAAGCAGCTTGAACGAGGCGCTCTTAACCATTCCCTTCGACGCATTGAGCAAGAGCGCTCCGCCGCCCGTTCCCATGACCGCGTGAAAATCGACATTGTGTGACATGCCGCGGTCATCGGTGCTGCTGAATTCGACCTGTAAGGTGTCGCCCTGCCGCGCCCGGATGAAGGGAGACGGAGTGTGGCCGTTGAAGGTCCAGAAAACGAAACGCAGCTTTGGCGCGATCTCCGCCGTCTCGTAGCCCGCATTGAGAGACACTTTAACTACCGCTGATTCCTTGCGCGTGATCGGGGATGGCACGTTTGGCGCAATAGTTAATTCGGCGGTTTCTGTTTTGGGTGATTGAGCTTCGACTTGGACTACTACCTGAGAGAACAGAAGTATTGTGCTCAAGAGTATCTCGCGAGTAATGGCGATATTTCGGATCACGACGCTGCCTGTTGCACGCTCTCTGTTTCCTGTTTTCATCGGACTGTCCGACGCAACGACTGTTTCACGGTAAAGCTGTTGATATTTCGTAACATGATTTCCGATGTTCTGTTTCGAAGGGATCTATTTAACTACATACCTACTTCCAACCGCGCGTCATGAAGTCGCTCAGGGCCAGTATAAACATGATGCCGAGCCAAAAAAATCCTGCGCCGACAAATACCCACAACAGCGGCTTGCTGTAACGAATGTGCATGAAGAACAGGAGGATGAGCGTGCCCTTAGCTAAGGCGATCGCCATCGCGACGGCGGTGTTTAGTGGACCCAAACTTACGTAAGCGGCTGCTATCGTCAGCGCGAGAAAAGCGAGCAACGCGATCCCGTTGAATATGTAAGTGCGCCCAGTTGGAGCGTTCTCGTTCATGAATGCCGATCCACCAGATAGATAAGAGGGAATAAGAAGACCCACACAATATCGACGAAGTGCCAGTAAAGACCGAGTAGATCGACAGGAGTGTCGTGGTTTCGGAAGGCGTCGATGAACCACGCCCGCAAGGCGAAGGCCGTGATCAGCACGACGCCGATCGTCACGTGCAACGCATGCACGCCCGTCGTGAGCCAGTAGATATAGAAAAACATCTGCGCATGAGCGGGGTCAGTCGCCTCGATCTGGAATCCTGTGCCGGGTAAGAGGTGTTCGTGAATCTCGCGCGCATACTCGAAACCTTTAATGACGAGGAAAAGCACGCCTAGCGAAGCGGTAATCAGCAGCAGTAACCCGAGTAGCCCGCGTCGGTTTTCTTGCGCCGCACGCACGGCAAATGCCATCACCGTGCTGCTAATCAGTAGGACCGCTGTGTTCGTTGCGCCGAATGCAATGAGGGTGTGACGGCTCGCTTCCGAGAACGCCTGTGGGTAAGTGTACCGGTACGCCGTGTAGCCAAGAAGCATTCCGCCAAACAACAAAATCTCCGTTGCGATGAAGAGCCACATGCCCATCGTCGCCGCCTCGCGCTGCTGCTGCGCATCATCAAACTGATGCTCGACCGGCGCTGCTGCGATGACGCTCGAATTATTCATGACATGTAGGTGTGGCTCTGGGGAGCGTTGCGATCGCGCGCCTGGACCGATTGACGAGCTAACTTACGCATGCGCCGACTCCAGTTCTGCTTCGGCGGCGCCCGCATCATATTCATAGGGCTCTTCGGTGACGATCGGCGTCGACTCGAAGTTGTCCTTGGGCGGCGGTGAGGGCGTCGTCCATTCGAGACCCGTGGCGTTCCATGGATTGGCGCCCGCTTTTCGGCCGTAGCGCAACGACCAGAGCAAGTACGCAAGCGGCAACAAGTAACCGACCGCGAGAATGGAAGCGCCTGCGCTCGAGAGCACGTTGAGCACTTGGAACTCCGGCGCATAGACCGGATAGCGCCGCGGCATTCCAAGATAGCCGAGGATGAACTGCGGGAAAAAAGTCAGGTTGAACCCGAGGAAAATGATGAGAGCGGAGAGTTTCGCGAGTAGCTCGGGATACATCCGCCCGGTGATCTTCGGCCACCAAAAGTGGATGCCACCGAGATATCCCATCACCATTCCGCCCACCATGATGTAATGAAAATGGGCGATGACGAAGTAGGTGTCGTGCACGTGCACGTCGACAGCTAGCGCGGCGAGAAACAAGCCCGTAAGTCCGCCGATGGTAAAGAGGCCGATGAAACCAAGCGCGTATAACATCGGCGTCTGAAACCAAATCGAGCCTTTGTAAAGCGTGGCCGTCCAATTGAAGACCTTGACCGCTGATGGGATCGAAACCGCGAAGCTGAGAATCGAAAAAATCATGCCTGCGTAAATCGACTGGCTGCTCACAAACAGGTGATGTCCCCAGACAAGAAACCCGAAGACACCGATTGCTACCGTCGCGTAGGCTACAAAGTCGTAGCCGAACATGCGTTTGCGCGCGAAGCACGGGATCAGCTCGCTCAC
>QHBL01000409.1 GCA_003244125.1 Chthoniobacterales bacterium | reverse complement strand
ATGCGCGAGAAAATTCCGACCCGCGTCACGCCGGCGGCGTCAGCCACACTTTCTGCCACGCTGGCGAGGAGTGAATCGACGTTCTCGAACTGCCGAAAAACACGCGGGAATCGCAGCATCGGCAGCGACGCTGAGCTCCCGCGCAGCTCGCCCATTGCCGCCGCCGTCGCGGGGCGCGGCAGCTCGATCGGCACGCCGGCGCTCTGCGCTTCCTCGCGCAGTTCGCGATTTTGCCGCTGCAACTTCAGGTAATCGAACGCGCGACCGACGAGCGCCTGGAAACGACGGCGCTCGAGTTGCAAATCTTCCGCAGCATAAATCCCGGATTGCTCCGCATCGCGCAGCGGCTCGGAGCGCGGCGTGCCCAGCGCGATCTGGAGTGAGTCGGGCCAGTTTTGCTCCAGCTGCTCCATCAGCTCGCGGCATTCGCGCGCCCGCAAATCCATGAGCACGACCGCGGGCGATGTTTGCTCCAGCACCGCTTCCAGCCGGTCGGCTTCACCCACATGGCGCACTTGCGCCATCGTGCGCAAATACGCTTTCGCCCGCCGCACAAGGTCGGCATCCTGTGAGTACACGATGCAGACCGGGGGCAACGTCATCATGCTGCCAGCATATTAGTTCTCCGCGAACCGAAAAGCCACTGCTTCGCGCGCGCGCCATTGCGCCTGGCTGCCACGCGTGAGCGGGCAAATGGCGAAACCCGAATGACGAAGGTCGAAACAAATTCCAATGACGAAATGCGAAATGCCGCGCCAGTTTTCGTCATCTGGATTTCATCATTGTTTCGTCATTCGTCATTCGTATTTCCTCGTTCTGAATCGCTATTCCGTTCTCATGCCGCCGCCGCCTCGGCCGCATCACGCGCCAGCGGCAGGTAAATCCGGAACACCGTTCCTTTGGAAAGCTCGCTCTCCACCTCGATCTGTCCCCCATGTTCCTGCACGATCCCATGCACCACCGACAGTCCCAGGCCGGTGCCGTGATCCTTCGTCGTGAAAAACGGATCGAAGACATGCGCGATGTCCCCCGGCTTGATCCCTTCGCCCGTGTCGCGAATCGACACGCACATCGCTTCATGCGTCTGCGACCCGTTCACCGAAAGCTGCGAGATGAGCGGATCACCCGTGCGCACCTCTGTTTTAACCGTCAGCTCGCCTCCCCGTTTCATCGCATCCATGGCATTGAGGAAGAAATTCAGGAACACCTGCTCCAGCTGGTCGGAATCGGCCCGGATCATGTCCGTGGAGGAATCGAAAACGCGCACCACCTTGATCTCCTTCTGATACAACCGGTGCTGCACCAGCAGCAGCGTCTTTTCCAGCGTCTCGTGCAGATGCATCGGTTGCAGCAATGGCTTGGTCGGCCGCGCGAACCGCAGCAGTTGGTTCACCAGCGTATCGATGCGGTTAATCTCGTGCACGATCAGCCCCGAAAACGTCTCGCGAAAATCCGATTCGGCATACCTCTCCGGCAGTAACTGCGCAAAAGTCTTGATCGACACCAGGGGATTCTTGATCTCATGCGCCATCCCGGCCGATAACGTGCCCAGGCTGGCCAGCCGGTCCGTCCGCCGGATTTGTTCCTCCATTTTCTTCAGCGTAGTGATATCAGTGAAGACCATCAGCGCACCGAGTAGCTCATGTTCCTGACCGCGAAAAATGGCGCTACTCGCCCGCACATAGACTTCGTCATCTTCCACCTGAAACGAAGCCTCCCGGTCTTCCTGCCGTTCGCCCGTAGCCAGAGTAGTTCGAATAATAGTCCGCAAGGGCGCCGGCAAATCGTCCACTAACCGCCCCCTGCTTACCCTGGCCAACCCGGTAATCTGCTCAGCTTCCTGGTTGAATACCGTGATCCTACCATCAGTATCAGCCGCAACTACTCCGGTAGTCAAATTGCGAAGCAGCGTCTCATTATAAATCTTGGCATTCTGAACTTCCGTAAATAGCTCAGCATTCTCAATAGCTACCGCCAGTTGCCCACAAAGAAGCTGAAGGGCATCCTGCTCCATGCTTCCGTAAATCCGCCCAGAAAGCCGCGGCGCCAGAAGCATGATACCTACAAGCTGTTCTCTCGCGTAGATACCGAGAGCCGCCGCCGTATTTAACTCTTCTAGTCGCCGCGCTACCTGTTCAATAAGAGGAGTAGAGCGGATCCGATGAAGTTCATCCAGAACTATCGGTTCACGATGGATGTTCAGGTAGTGAACTACTGGGCCGTCCGATGAAAGAAACGAGTTGAGTAGCGCGGGCGCTTCCGTTTCTCGGGGGTAGCGACGCACAAACTCGCCCTTCTTTCCCGCCAGATAAATCGTGACTTGGTCGGTTCCCACAGCTTCTGCGATCGTAGTGGCAAACCTGCGCAGGAGGTCGTGCAGCGTAGTGACGGACGATAAGATTGCCGCGGCTTTACCCATAGTGGCACGAAAATCGAGTCCCCGGGAACCTATGAAGAGCTTGTCAGCTAAACGCTGGGAAAGGCCGCGCGCCGGCGCCATGGCAAACGCTATCGCCAGAGCAGCGATGACATGTGCTGCGGAACGGCCAGTCGAGTGAAATGCTAAGTTAGCTGCCACCATCGTCACCCACCAAAATGCAAAATAAAGTCCTATCAGGTAGGTCGCGAGGATCAGGTACGACATTGCCCTGCGGACGAACAATCCGACCTCCATAATCTTGCGAGTGGCAATGCCGTACGCCACCGCAAGCGAAAATAAGATGACGCGAAAAGGCGCTGTTTGCGAACTTACCGCCGTGCTAAAAAACGCGCCGATTAGGAGCATAAGAGGCGTCGTAACGACTAGCACTAACAGTCCGCCGATGAGACTGAAGGCTAATTCGTTCCGAGTCGCGCCTCTAGTAGTTCGTAGGTCTCTCCATGTCGCGACGAGCAACACGACAATGGCCCCTGCGAAGTAGGCGAAATACAGACGGATAGCGGCGCCGTAAATAGGTATAGGTGCGATACCTACTTTGGTATTGCCGAACCTGGCTTCCCGCAGAAAAACCTTGGTGAGACACACAACGAAGATAAGAAAAAAGCCTAGGAGCCAGCCCCGAAACCTATGAATTATCCGTTCCCAGTTTTGGTCATCGCAAACGATGGCGAGCCGGAGTAGGTTGAGACTGGTAATGATCGCGATCGCTGCTATAGATGCAGCACGAATCGCAATCTCGGCGCTTCGGGTACTCTGCGCGCCTAAGACGAAATATAGACTTCCCAGCCACGCCGTCGCAGATAGCGACAGGATGAGAAAGGTTTGGTTAGCTTTGCGGTGCCAGTTCGATTGGAGAACAACCAGGCCTAGCCCGAGCTGGACAAGGATAGCTACAAGGATCGAAGGGGAAGCGCCATTCATCAGGAATGGTTAGGGCGCTCGACAACAAGCGAGCTGGCACTGCCTCCCAATCCACGCACGTTAATCAACACCGAATTCAAGCAGCCTTTACGCGGCCGATTCGGGACGAAGTCCAAATCGCACTCGGGGTCTGGTGTTTCGTAATTCGCAGTCGGCACTACCGTTTGATCGCGGATACTTAGGGCGCACGCCACGATCTGAAAAGGCCCCCCCGCCGCAAGCGGATTACCTGTTACCCCTTTGATTGAGCTAACTGGTATCTCGTAGGCATGTTTCCCGAATACCTCCTTGATGTAACGCACCTCTACCGAGTCGAGGATCGGATGCCCGGGGCCGTAAGCCGAGATGTAGTCGATCTCCTCAGTTGTTTTTGCAGAATTCGCCAAGGCAAACTGCATAGCATCAACCAAGCCAGAGCCGGGCTCCTCCGCGCTGCGATCGCGGTGTCGCGCATACCCACAGACCTCGAGATAAACTCGCGCCCCACGTGCGCTTGCGCGCTCTGCGTTTTCCAGGATAAACATCCCTGCTCCTTCGGAAATGACACCGGAGTCGCGATTAAGATCGAAAGGCCTGCTGGCTCGTTGCGGCGCGCCGTTTTGACAGGAACTGAGCCCGCTTGCCGTGAAGGCAGCAAATGTATGTTTGGTTATAGGTGCATCGGCGCCTCCAGCGATCGCAAGTTCTGCCTCACCGTTGGCGATCATGTTGGCTGCGGTAGCGACTGCATCGAGTCCCGACGGACATGCTGATGAGACCGTGTCGGCGTGGGCACGTGCGCCGATGCGATCGGCTATCAAATTGGCGGCGGCTTGCGGAGTCAGGGCGCTAACCGCAGTCGGCGACATGCCATTCCCCCCGCGGTTTTGGAAGTTGCTGATCGAGTTTTCGATCACGTCCATCGCGCTCGTGCTTACGCCGACGACGACGGGGGTCGGGTTCGGAAGGTAGGCTTCGTTAATCTCGAGGCCGGCGTCATCAAGCGCCATCATAGCTGCCGCGTAGGCAAGCTGCGTGTGACGCGCCATTCGCTTCGGCTTCAACTCGGGTTCGATAAATTGTCTTGGATCGAAGTTCTTAACTTCGCCAGCGATCTGGCTCTTGAGATCCGAAGCGTCAAAAAAGGTGATTGGCCCGACGCCGCTGCGGCACTTGAGGAGGGAGTCCCAAAAGGCTTCCAAACCAATGCCGTTCGGGGCGACGACGCCCATGCCGGTAATGACAACGCGATTGCGTTTAATCATGAAGAATAGTGACGAGTGACGAGTGACGA
>QHBL01000380.1 GCA_003244125.1 Chthoniobacterales bacterium | reverse complement strand
GGGCCAGCCGTGCAGGATGGCTTATTCGCCGCAGCTCGCACCGGATTTGCTTCCGGTGCTGTATCGTGAGCGCGTCGCTCGGGACTGTATTGGTTAATCGACTTATTCGGGCAGCGCTGCGCTACGAAAGCGTGCTGGAGAAGGAGCTCGCCGCGCGCGTCGCTGAGATGTCGGCCGCGGCAGAAGCCAAAGAGCCGTAGCTGAAACGAGAGCGCAGCGCTCTTCCGGCGTTGCGCTCTCAAGAGCAGCCCGGCATCGCCGCTCCAGCATCAGTTAAAGAATAATCTAGAGGCGCTGCTTTTCAGGGCGTAGGTTTGGTGGCTGCCGTGGCAGGTGAAGTTAACGACACGATCGAGCTGGAAATAGCTTACGTGCTCTTCATCGACATCGTGGGCTTTTCGCGGCTCTCCGCTAACGAGCAGCACGCGCGTGTCGCTGAAGACCTGCGGGAATACGAGCGCTGGCGACCGCTGCTACACGATCTTGGTTTCTGCCAGGTGAAGCATGCCGCGCGCGTTAGCGTGGCGAACCTCTATTCCGACGAATTTGGTAATCCACAGCTGCCGAAGAAGTTCCAGGCGCTGAAGAAACATCGCAGCCGCGTGCGCTGGGCGACAATTGCCGCTGCGCTCCTCGGGCTCACCGCGATCACTGCTGGATTGTTCTTTTTTGCACGGCGCCCGACTACCTCAGCCTCGGCTGTGCTCGAAAAGAGTATCGCCGTTCTCCCTTTTGAAAATCTCAGCAGTGATAAAGAGAACGCCTACTTCACCGATGGCGTGCAGGACGAAATCCTGACCCGCCTCGCCAAGATTGCCGATCTCAAAGTCATCAGCCGCACCTCTGTGATGCAGTATAAGAGCGGAGTCGGCCGCAACCTGCGCAAGATTGGGGAGGAGCTGGGCGTTGCTCATGTAGTGGAAGGGAGTGTGCAGCGCGCCAGTAACAAAGTGCGGGTTAATGCGCAGCTGATTGACGCACGCAGCGACCGTAACGAGTGGGCGGAGAACTACGATCGCCCGATTGACGATGTCTTTGCCATCCAGAGCGAAATCGCCAAAGCCATCGCCGAACAATTGCAGGCGAAGCTCTCGCCCGCGGAAAAGAACACGATCGAGCAACGTCTCACGGCCGATGTGGTCGCGTTTGAGGAGTACAGCAAAGCCAAGACTCTCATGCTCATAGGAGGCCTGGGCGGAGCGGTTGATCGAGAGTACCGCCAAGCAATTGAGCTTTTGAATTCTGCGATCGTGCACGATCCGACATTCCACGGCGCATTTTGCCAGCTGGTGCTCGCCGACGACTATTTGTACTCGCAAGGGGTATGATCATACCCCGGAGCGGCTGGGGGCAGCCGAGCAAGCGCTCGAGCGTGCGGTGCAGCTTCGCCCGGATTCTCCCGAGACTCACTTCGCCCGCGCTGGCCACCTTTACGACGCATTGCGAGATTACAAAGGCGCTTTGTCGGAACTCGACATCGCGCGAGAGGGACTACCTAACGATTCGCGAATACCTGAACTCGCGGGTTACATGCTGCGCCGCCAGGGTAGAGTCGAAGAAGATTACGCGCCTTGCAGCAGGCAGCGACTCTCGATCCCCGGAACACTTTCGTGCTCGATCAGGTTTCGGCCAGCTACTTGACCCTTCGCCGTTATGCTGAGGCAGCCGGAGTACTTGATCGCGCATTTCAGATCAAACCGGATGATGTCTCACTTGGCGTGATTCGCGCGCAGGTTGATCTGCTATGGCGCGCTGATCCTGAGCCGATGTGTTGGTTTGTGGAGCGGATGCGACTGGACCGGCCAGCGTCGCTTCCCGATGTCAGCGATAACTGGTTCCAGTGTACGCTCGCAAAGCGCGACTGGGCTGGCGCGGAACTCGCGCTGAAGGCTCTGGGAAATAATCCTTTTTTCCCGGACGGGCCGATTCAACTGAAACGCGATTTCGGGGAAGGTTTGCTTTCCCGCGCGATGCATGATGACGCTCGCGCGCGACGGGCCTTTACTGCCGCACGGGCGGCGCAGGAGCAAATAGTGGAAAGGCAGAAGGATTACGCTCCGGCGCTTTGCATGCTCGGGTTGATTGATGCCGGTCTGGGCAACAAACAAGTAGCATTGGAGGAAGGACGCCGCGCGACCGAGCTGCTGCCGGTTTCACAGGATGCGCTCAACGGGCAAAGACTTATCGCTTATTTCGCCATGACCGCAGCGTGGGCGGGCGAAAAAGATCTCGCTATCGAGCAGTTGACTGGTGTCGTTCAGCGGGGAATACCCGCACCTTTGTGTACGCACGATGGCATTCTCAGGACCTTCCCCTTCTGGGACCCGCTCCGCGGCGACCCACGCTTCGAGAAAATCGTCGCCTCGTTAGCGCCGAAACAGTGATCTAGGGCCGCACCCGCGGACTAAGTTACATTGCCCGGCATGGCCGACGGTGAGAAACCAAGGCTTCGGCTCGTCCACGTGCTCTTCATCGACATTGTCAACTACTCCAAACTGCGGACAACCGAGCAAAGCGCGCGCATTCAGCAATTGCGCGAGATCGTGCGTAGTAGCGAGCAGTTCCGCGCCGCTGAAGCCGAGGGGAAACTGTTACGCTTGCCCAGAGGCGACGGTGGCGCGCTCTTCTTCCGTAGTCTGGAAGCGCCGATCGTGTGCGGGAATAATTCGCCGTTATCCGGCTGGCGCTGGAACTCACTCGTTAACTCGTCCCGCGCCCGCGTCAGATTCTCCCTCGCGGCCGCTGCATCGCCCGCTTACCATCGTAGGCTTCCCAGCAAGCCACGGTAAAGGCTGGTCTGCAGGCCGTCAGCTTGCCATTGCCGATGACTGGCTGCAACGCGGTCACGCCCTGCGCATAGCGGCGGGTGATGCGCGCCTGGATCGCCAAGGCAATGACGGCATCGGGGAAGTCCCCTTCGACCCGGATACCTGACAGGAGTGCCTCCGCATCATCGAGGCGCGCCGCAAATTGCAAACAGAGGGGTTTGCGTTAGGGTCGTTAGCCTTAATCTGTAGGGCGTGATTCTCAATGCGCAGCTCGCTCTCGAAGTCGCGCGTTTGGCCGTGAGTCCACGCCGTCTGGGTCAACAATTGCAAGTTACGTGGATCGAGTTAACCGCTTGGTCGAGACGCCGGATTGCTTCCGCGAAATCACCCTGCCGCCGCGCGGATAAAGCCCAGCGCGGAGATCGCGTCCGGCGCTGTTGGGTTAACGCGAGCTCAAGGCCGTGAAGGTGCCAATCGCGGCGGCATAATCGGTTGAATCCAATATTCGTAAAGCCGCGCGTGCGCTGTGTCTCCGGCGCGTCGGCGGCCAATTGCAAAGCGTGATCAAGTGTCTCTTTGGCCCCTGCCGG
>QHBL01000177.1 GCA_003244125.1 Chthoniobacterales bacterium | reverse complement strand
TACGCGGTTCCTCGGCGTCACGTGATATGGGGTGGTGACATTGGGATAAACTGGCCGGCCATTGGGATTGACCACAGGACTCACTGGCCGGCGAATCACCGGTTGCGGCGCTCTGGGTGTGCTGCTCGTGCTCGTGGAATCAGAACTCGACGGCCGTGGCTTCGCCTTCGCCGTCGTTTGATCATCAGCCAGGGTTAGCTTCGCGCAGGCCAGCAGCAGCAAAGTCGCGGTAAATCTCAGTCTCATGGGTGCTTTCCTTTCAGCTTAGGCATTCGTTCTCTTATTCAAACCCGGAAAACGTCAGCGGTTCCACCGATCTGCCGCACCGCCTCGAACAGGACGATAGCGACCGCCGTCGCCAGATTGAGACTGCGCGTTCCCTTCATCGGAATGGTTAGACATCGCTCACGGTTTTGCTCCAGCAGCTGCTCGGATAGTCCTTTCGTCTCGCGACCAAAGACGAGGAAATCACCGGGCTGAAAACGCGCCGCATAATAAGGCTTGTCACACTTGGTGGTGAGAAAGAAATATCGCGCCGCAGCATGAGCCGCGCATAGCTCAGCCAGGCTCGCCCACTGCGCCACTCTTACTTCGTTCCAGTAATCAAGTCCCGCCCGCTTCAACTGCCGGTCGCCTATTGCAAACCCGAGCGGCCCGACCAAATGAAGCATCGAGTCGGTAGCGAGGCAAAGCCGGCCGACATTTCCAGTGTTCGGAGGAATCTCCGGCTCGACCAGGACAACATTAAACACGCCTCAGTTTCCGCCGTTATAGCTAGCCAACGTTGTAACCAGGCGTCGTTGCAGCTGGCCGCCGTTGTAGCTGCCGCTGTCCTCAGCGGCAGGGCAACTGGGCCAGTCACCGTCACTAGCTAAGCTTTTCCGCGACCAGCTTCTCCAGCTTCACGATATCCGCGGCAAACTTGCGAATACCTTCCGCCGTCTTCTCGGTGGCCATGGCATCCTCGTTCAGCAAATACCTGAACCTCTTCTCATCCAGCTCCAGCCGTTCCACCTCAGTCTGCTTCGCCTTATCGGGGCTCAGTTTCCTTTCCACCGGTTCGGTGGAATCGGATAGCTCCTGCATTAGCTCCGGACTTATAGTTAACAAATCACAGCCGGCCAGCTCGAGGATCTCGCCCGTATTCCGGAAACTCGCTCCCATCACTTCGGTGGGATAATCGAACTTCTTGTAATAAGTATATACCTCGCGCACCGATTGCACGCCCGGATCTTCCGCGCCTTTGTAGTCACGATTGTTCGTCTTCTTATACCAATCGTAGATGCGGCCGACGAAAGGCGAGATGAGCTGCACCTTTGCCTCCGAGCAGCGCACTGCCTGCGGAAGGGAAAACAGCAGCGTCATATTACAACGAATACCTTCTTTCTGAAGCTGCTCCGCCGCGTTGATCCCTTCCCAGGTAGAAGCGATCTTAATAAGCACCCGCTCCGGCCCGATGCCGCGCTCGCGATAGAGCTCAATCAACCGCCGTGCCTTGGTCACAGAACCTTCCACGTCGAAGGAAAGGCGCGCGTCCGTTTCGGTCGAAACCCGGCCCGGCACAATCTTCAGAATCTCGCACCCAAACTGCACCAGCAGGTGATCGATAATATCTTCAACCTGCTGCTTTCCACTTAGCCCGGAGTTCTGCCGATCACGCAACACTTCCTCGAGTAGATGCGCATATCGCTCCTTCTGCGTCGCGGACAGGATCAAACTGGGATTCGTCGTCGCATCCCGAGGCTTGAAATCCCGGATCGACTCAAAATCGCCCGTATCCGCCACCACTTTGGTGAACCTCTTCAGCTGCTCGAGTTGGTTCAACTTCGCTTCTGTCGCCCTGCGCTCTGCCGTCATTGTGCTCATCAAGACAGAGCCTACGCCGAAGCTCACCACGCTCAACGCAAATTCGTGCTTCGCTAATCTATTCGCGGGCGCTCTTAGCTGCACGAATCAGATCACTTTTCCGCATGTGCCGGGGCTACACTGCGGGGAATAGACCACTTCGATCGGAAACTTATTGCCGGTGCGCTGCTGGTTTTGTTCCTGAGCGGCTTTCGAATTGTCCGCGAGTATCAGACCGGTGTTATTTTTCGACTCGGGCGATACGCCGGCATCACCTTCTGCATCGCTGCCGGAAGCTCCACGTCTTTCATCTCGGAACGCTCGACTTCCAATCCCCACGCGATAGCAGGCGCAGGCGTCCGAAGAACGTCGCAGGCTAGCCAGCAGCACTGGAATTATGCCGGACGCAGATGCTGACCGAAGTAGACGGCCTTATGCCCAAAAATCCAGCGGCGTTGTACCCGCGAGCCCAACGCGCGAGGAGCCAATCACCGATGACGCGGTCTTCCTCACCGCCGAAGACGACCGGCCGGATGTTGAGCTCTGCTACCAGGTCATTCACCACTTTTTCGAATCGATATAACGGCCAGCGTTTCGCGGGCATCTTCGATCCCGGGCCGATCGCAACCCAGCGGCGCCCGCCATCCGAAGGCAGGCCGCGCAGCCATTCCTCCACCCGCTGCTCATCGGCGAGGTGCACTCCTACATCCATGAGGGAGTCGTTCGCCAACTGCGCGTCCAGCCCGGAAGCGATGAGGCGGCGCAGGAGCAAACGCGACTCGAGCGGAGCCGACGCGAGCGCCTCTCCCGGCACCTTGGGGTCAAGTGCGGTGAAACCTTGCATCCCGAGGAAGTTTCGAATTCCCGCTATGGCGAAGAAGCGGCGATCACGGGCGATCTGCTCCGGGGTGCGATTAGTGGGAGCCAGATAAACGAGAGTATCGAAGCGTTTTCTGCGGATATTGGTCAGGAGCGTGGCCATGCGGCCGCCCCGCAGCAGCTCGCCCGATTCGCTGACGGGATAGGAGAAATATTCGTCAAAAATGTTCGAGCCGCGGAGCAGATCTGAGGCGAGGACGTAGCTCTTACCAGGATGGCGGTCGCACAGCAGCGCGATGTGCGCGGCGGGGATGATTTGCGGACGAGCCACATCGCCGGCACGGCTCCGAGGGTGTCGCCAAGCTGGCCGATGCGAAAGACCAGGATGCGCTGAGGCGGCACGCTGACCGCGGAAGTCGGCGGAGTGTCGAGACGAATCTCGGAGCGCTGCTGGGGCTGTGATCGCACGTGCTCGTTACGTTTCATGGTGGGCGATTTTAACGCCCGAAGCTGCGAGCCAGGAAAATGCCGATAGGCGTGTTTGGCCCACCCGCGCAACCCGCCATCGCTGGATTCTCACACCACGCGCGCCGCTCGGGAATTCGTCCGTCAGGAGCCAATCACGCACGGGAATCTGGAAGCCAGTCTTGCGGCGATCGAGCATTTCCGAGCCGATCAGAGGCGAAGCACAAGCCGCCATGTCACGTTTGCTCGGCGCATGCGCGCTTGCTAATAGCGGCGCGATGCGGCGAAGAAATGCGATGTCCACAAAGGGCACGCGAATCTCAACCGAGTGACCCATCCCGGCCCAATCCGAATCACGCAGGAGCTGGTTCCGCATGTACCAGGTGAGCTCGAGCGCCGATACCCTGAGTCGTGGATTGTGAATGGCGCCGAAAGTCTCATCCAGCCGGATCAAGGTTTGTAATTCACGCCAACCTTCGCGAACCAGATCTGGGTCGAGTAACTCCGGTAGCTCCCATGGCATGAACATTCCCCGTCGAAGCAGGTAGGCCCCGGAATAAGTGCCGCCGTACTCGAACATGCCGGCATACTTGGGCGAGGTGAAGCGTTTCAAGACTGGCGCGCTAACGATACGCAGACCGCGTCCCAGTGCGCGCCAGCGCTCGAGGCCGTGCAGAAAGCGGACGCTGCGCGGGATTTCCTGAAAACCGGGATAGCCGGCAAATAACTCGTCGCCGCCTACGCCGGAGAGCGCGACTTTCAAGTTCGCCTGTTTGGCCGCCAGGCTGACGAAGAAGGTGTTGACGCCATCGGTAGAGGGGCGGTCCATCGCCTCGAAAAGATGATCGCGCTCGGCTTCGAAATCCGCCCGCGAGACCCAGATTGTCTGATGGTTCGCGCCGAGGCGCTGCGCGAATTGTTCCGCCAGCGGGACTTCGTCGTTCGGTGTGCCTTTGTATTCTTCGAACCCGAGCGTGACCGTGCGCAGATTACCGCCCTGTTCTGCCGCCAGCGCCGCGATGGCCGTAGAATCGAGGCCGGAAGAGAGGAAGACGCCGACAGGGACATCGGCCACGAGATGGTACCGAACCGTTTCGCGCAACGAAGCGCGAAGCTGTTCGGAAAGTCTTCTACTTTCTACTTTAGCCTTTCTACTTTCAGATTCTTCGGCTTGGCGAAGAATCTGAGTGATATTGCAAAAGGTCCTCGGTGCGCTTGCGCCGTTGCGATCGATCCACATCGTGCTGCCCGGGGGCAGACTGTGAATGCCGCGATAAAGGGTGTAAGGTTCCGGAACATGACCCCAAAGGAAATAGCCGACGTGCCCGGCGGGATCGGGCGCGAGATCGATTGCGCCGCCCGCGCGCAAAGCTTTTACCTGGGAAGCGACGCGGAAGGTCTGGCCGTTATCGGAATAGTAAAGCGGTTTGATCCCGAATGGGTCGCGCGCCAGGAGCATTCCCTGTTTGCGCGCATCCCAGATGGCGAAGGCATACATGCCGCGCACTCCCTCAAGCATGGCGTCGCCGCGCTTTTCATAAAGAGCTAACAAGACCTCGGTATCGCAATGCGAACGAAACTGATAGCCCCGAAAGTCTCCGGGGTTGTCCGAAGGCGAGCCCCCGGCCAGCAGCTGCGCGCGCAGCTCGGCGTAGTTATAGATTTCGCCGTTGAAGATAATGGCGCACGAACGATCCGCGTTCCACATCGGTTGCGCGCCGGCGGACGAGAGATCGATAATGGAAAGGCGGCGATGACCCAGCCCGACGCGGCCGTCATTGGAAAACCATTCCCCTGCTCCATCGGGTCCGCGGGAAAGCATCTGCTCGCGCATGCGAAGAAGCTCGGCGCGATCGACCGGGGGGGCGCTCGCGCCATAGGCGAAGATGGAAGCGATGCCACACACAGGAAGAAAAGTAGAAAGTTTAAATTAGAAAGTAGAAAACGGGGGAAGAAAAGCCACACACAGGAAGAAAAGTAGAAAGTAGAAAGGCTAGAGTAGAAAACGGGGAGGAAAAGTAGAAAGTCTAAAGTAGAAATTAGAAATTGGGGGGACGATTACCACAGGGAAGATCATTCTTTTAGCCGTTTGCCAATAGTTGTAAAGATCGCGAGTAGCTCGGTTGATTCCTTATGCAAGGCGGCGGCGGTCTGAGCGTGGCCAATTCTACCTTCGATCAGCAGCTCGATCCAGTATTGCGTTTCGGCCGCTTCTTTCTGCACGTTTCCGATCTTGTTAGCAAAATCCGCCCGCGATACTCCTCGATTTGCTTCGCGGTAGTTCGCACCGATCGAGGTCGCGGAGCGAAGCAATTGGCGAGCGATGACGTCACTCGACGCCGAGCGCGGTAAAGCTGACACCAGGGTTATCGCGGCCAGGGCAAATTTCTTTGTCCGCTTCTCCAGGTCCTTCTCCACAATTTCTACTTTAGCCTTTGAAAGCCCGGCCGCTCCT
>QHBL01000386.1 GCA_003244125.1 Chthoniobacterales bacterium | reverse complement strand
CCTCGAAAGAATGGCGGCCGGCATCATGTCATGCCGCTGCATGCGGACATTCAAGTCCGTTCCCGGCGGCTTGGGCTCGATTGCCTGACGCCGGTCCTTTGGAGCAAAATCGCAAATGGCGTGACTGAGGCGAAGGGAAACGGCGCCGGGTTTTATGGAAAGCCGTATCAGCCCGGTGCTATCATCAAGAACGACATCGAATATATTCTGTTCCTTCGTAAGGGCGGCCAATATCGATCTCCCAGCACTCTGCAGCGTGCGCTCTCGATGCTCACGAAGAACGAGATGCAATCATGGATGCGCTCGTTCTGGAGCGACATCAAAGGCGAGTCAACGCGACGTGGCCATCCAGCTCCGTTCCCATCGGAACTGGCCGAGCGGTTGATCAAGTTGTTTTCCTTCGCCGGTGACACGGTGCTCGATCCGTTCTCTGGAACGGGGAGCACCGCGATCGCGGCGTTGAATGCGGGCCGTAACAGCATCAGCAATGAGATCGAGCCAACGTATCATCGACTAGCCGAGCAACGACTGGGCGAAGCGGCATGGATGCCGCGCAGCGCAGGCGCGGTGAATGCGGCGGTCATCGTGCAATGAGCAGTAGCGCGGGTGAATTCGTGTTGCTGCGAACGTTCCGCGAGACTTTCGAGGGGAAAAGATACAATCATCGAAACTCAACCCTCGGTGATTTTGTAGCTTCGCATTTATACGAGGACTTGGTGACACTCGACCGTTCCGCGTTGCTCACCGAACGTGTTCACAAACACGAGCGCGTCGTGAACGTAGGAAACAAAACCGTGGGCAAACCATCGCGCCGCGGTGACGGAACTTTTGGCGAATTAATTCCAACAGCGGTGGCTATTACTGAGAGCGGATTGCTCGTGGCTCGAGGCGAGATCGCTACCATCGAAATCGGGGTCGAGACTAAGATTCTCGCGAAGGCGATGATAAAACAGATCGACCGAGTCATCGGAGACCTGGTGCGTCAGGTCGAGCAATTCAAAAGCACAGGCGGCAATCCGATTTGCGTAGGCTTGGTCGGCGTCAATTTTGCCTCCCGCTACACTGGATATGAAGGCGCAGTCGAGTGGCCGACCGATGGAAAAAAACACAAGCATCCGATTCAAGAGGCGGAGGACGCCGAACGTCGAGTGCTTGCTCGCGCTGCTCCAGCTTTTGATGAATTCCAGATCTTGAGATTTAGGGCCGAGAATACGGAGCCTTTTGCGTTTGAGTGGGTGGATTACACTCAAACTGCGAAAGAGTACGGAGCGCTACTGGTAAGACTCTCTCGCGAATACGATCGGCGGTTCAAATAGGCTTCTTTTTCCTAAAGTAATTTCACCTGGGAGACGGCGATGTTGCCGTTAAAGCAAACATCGACGTCGGCTTTGGGCGTGAGGCCGCGCAGGTCGTAGTCGCCCGCGTAATAAGCCGGTCTCTTCTTCGTGCCGGTAATTCAAAGGGAGCGGTTTCGGATCGAGCGGGCACCAAATGACATCGGGGTCGGACGCGCCGGCCGGAAGGAGCTGACATTGTAAAAGAGACCGAGCTCGATCGGCCACCAGGATCATCGCGCGTGCGTGAAGTCCGAGCTTTTCCAAACTCGGTGCGCCGTTAAACTGTCCCGATTGCATGGAGGAGGGAAGTCTTTTCGCCGAGTTAAAGCGGCGCAATGTCTACAAGGTTGCGGTCGCTTACGCCGTCATCTCCTGGCTGCTGATACAGGCGGCGTCGATCCTCCTCCCGACTTTCGAGGCGCCGTCGTGGGTTATGAAAGTCTTTGTCGTCTTTTTGGCGCTTGGTTTTATCCTGGCCGTCTTCGTTTCCTGGGCGTTTGAAGCGACGCCCGAAGGATTGAAACGGACGGGAGATATTTCGGGCGACGTAGCGGCGAGGCTTCCGACCTGGAGCGCACGAAAGTTTGCCGCCTTCATTACTGTTATCGCGTTGCTCGCAGTCGGCCTGCTGGCTTTGGACATCTCTCGACCCAAGCCAACGCCCGCATCCGTCACCCGGTCCGAGAGAGCGGCGCCGCAGAAGTCGATCGCCGTCCTGCCACTGCTCAACGAAAGCGGTGATCCAAAGGACGAATATTTTTCGGATGGGTTGTCGGAAGAATTGATCGCAGCTCTGGCGCAAATCACAGAACTCAAGGTAATCGGTCGAAGCTCTTCGTTTCGTTTTAAGGATCGAAAAGAAGAACCGAAAACAATCGGCGACAAGTTAGGTGTGGCGACGCTACTGGAGGGGACGGTGCGGAAACAAGGTGGCCGGGTGCGAATCGTAGCTGAATTGATCAACGCGGCCGACGGCATCGAACTGTGGACGCGAACCTTCGATCGCGAACTAAAGGACATCTTTGCGGTGCAACAGGAAATCGCCGCTGCGGTGGCGTCATCATTAAAGGCTACACTGCTTGGAGCAAATCAACCGTCAGCAGCAAATCCAAAAACTGCTGAGGCGCACAATGCGTATCTCCAGGGGCATTATTACTTCCGGCGGCGCAATCTTGAGGATTATCGCAAAGCGGTTGGTTACTATGACGAAGCGATCCGTCTCGATCCGGACTACGCGCTTGCTTACGCAGAGCGTTCCGAAGTGTGGACCCTGATCGGCGACCTCACCGGCGAAGGTAAGACGCTGTTGCCAAAAGCGCGCAGTGATGCGGAGAAAGCAGTAGCCATCGCGCCGACGCTACCGGAGGCACACGCGGCGCTTGGTTGGGTTCGCTTTTTTGCGGAATGGAGATTCGCCGAAGGCTTGAGCGAACTGAAGCGCGCCAAAGAGCTCGCTCCTGCGAACCCCACCGCGAACGATCTGCTGGCGCGGGTGATTGTATATCTGGGGAAACTGGATGAGGCTGAAAATCAGGGCCGACAGGCAGTGGAGCTCGATCCGCTTGCGACCCCGCCGCATAACAACCTGGCCCGCATTCTTTGGTATGAGGGCAAACTTGACGAAGCCGATGTGGTTGCGCGCAAGGCAGCAGAGTTGCAGCCAAATGCCGCTTCAAGCCGTCGCTGGCAGGTGCTGGTCGCAATTAAACAAGGCGATAGTGAAAAGGCGTTGCGTGAAGCACAGCTTGAACCCGACCCGAGCTACCGCCGTTTCGAACTTGCGGTTGCGCAATATGCGCGCGGAGATCAAAAGGCCGCGGATGCAGCTTTGGCCGACTTGATCGCCAACGACCAAGGGCTGGACTATCAAGTTGCGCAGGTCTACGCCGTACGCGGTGACAAAGAGAAAGCGTTCGAGTGGTTACAGATCGCGTTTGATAACCACGACACCGGCATGCTGGCCCTCCTGGTAGATCCGCTCTTGAACAGCTTGCGCGACGACCCGCGCTACAAAACGCTCATCGCGAAGATGAATTTCCCGGCGCACCGGGAATAGTAAGGGGTCAGTCCGTGAATCTTGCAGTCGTGACCCGTTTTCTCCCTAAAGCAATTTTACCTGCGAGACGGCGATGTTGCCGTTGAAGCAAACATCGACATCGGCCTTGGGCGTGCGGCCGGGCAGGAGACGACGTTGTAAAAGAGACCGGGCTCGATCGGCCGGTTGAGCAGCTCGCGCAGCAGCGGCGTGATCCAGCGCGTCGCGCGTGGCCAATCCGGCAATGTAATAGAAGCCGACAACAGGAATGGCGCCCGAATAAACAGAGTGAGTGCGAAACGGCGTTCGACTGGCGATTCTTTCCTGTTTGTTATTGCGGGTTTTAAGTTCGTGAAAGGTCTGGCACTGGTGGCGGCGAGTTGTGAGGCGGTAACCCTGTTTCACAAGAACGTGTCGGCACACGTGGGGCACTGGTTAAACATCTGCGGAATCGATCCAGACAATCGCTTCGTCAGCCCCACCGTGGAAAAGCTGGGCGAAGTGCACACCAAACAACTGGCGGCACTGAGTGCGATTGGTCTCTGTTACGCGGCGCTTTTCCTCACCGAAGGCACAGGACTGGTTCTGCGGCAGTACTGGGCAGAATGGCTGACCGTTATCGCGACCGCCTCATTGCTGCCGCTGGAGATCTACCACATCCTGCACGGCTTCAGCGGATGGAAGGTGGTCGTCTTTGTCCTGAACGTGGTGATCGTCCTCTATCTGATCTATCGCATTCGTGTCAGGCGGGCGACAAGATAGAAGGTAGAAGCCAATCGAAATCGGCGCCTTTGCGTTAATGCGAAAAGGCGATGCCGGGCCAGCCGTGCAGGATGGCTTCGCGCATGGCGGCGACCGTGACTAAACATCCGCGCCGAGATTCGCGCCGTGATTGATGCCGCTCAGCACCCACTTCGCGTCCGGCACCAAATGGAGTAGACGGGGCTCTTGGGCGGTCGGCACAGATTCCGCTCTAATCGGTTTCAGAATCGCAACTTGCCTATGAAAAAGCTTCTCCTTCTTTCTTTGTTCGGTCTCGGCGCGCGCACCTTGTTTGGAGGACCGCCCATGCCGGAGCCGAGAGCCTCGATGAATATTTCGCCCTGGACCGGATTCTATGCCGGCGTGTCTGGCGGCTACTCGCGCATCCAAACCGACCCGAGGCTAGGTCTAGGCGGCGGGTTCAATCAGCTGCCGCCAGAGCTGGTCGGGAATCTGGAGGAGCGCGGTTCGGGAAACTTCGATTTCGACGGCGGGCAATTGGGAGGTTTGATCGGTTTTAATTACCAACTTGGTCACCTGGTGGTCGGTCTGGAAGGTACGGGCGCGTATCTTTGGGCACGGGATTCCAGGAGTACGGGAGCGCTTCTCATCGGCCAGGGCGCGCCGCCGCTGGAGATTCGGAGTTCGTTCAAGACTAATTATCTTTTCACCGTCGGTCCGCGAGTCGGCTTCGCCTTCGGTCGCGTCATGCCTTACGTGACGGGCGGTTTGGCCGTGGGCGATCTGGATTGGTCGCAAGACCTCCGCGTGGTCGGCGATCCGACAGGCACGCACGCGGGCGGGCGGACGAGCGAGACGAACGTTGGCTGGATGGTCGGCGGTGGGGTGGAATACGCCTTGACCGATCACTGGCATGCGAGGGTGCAATACCAATATGTCGATCTCGGGAGCGTTGATTTCGGGAGTGAAGTCACGACGCAGCCGGGGTTCCTCGCGAATCACAGCGCGGCGCTGGTCGAGCATAACGCGACGTTCGCCCTCATTTATAAGTTTTGAGAAACCTGAGAGCTGGGGTCGGTCCTCATCCAGCTGTCGCGCGTGCCCAATCGAAATCCGCGCCTTTGCGGTAATGCGACGCATTCAACCCGGCAGCGTCGATGCCATCGTCGTTAGTGATTAAGAATTTGATGATGGCTCCGCAGTGAGTTCCCATTTTTGACACAGGGCATCAAACCTCGTTAGGAATCCGGCGTAACTCTCGCCGACAATTGGACTGTCTTAGTTGCGAGATCGTGACACGCGCCCATGACTCAGCGGTCGAATCCACCAGGAAAAGAAATCCTATGGCAGCAAGAAAGAAGCAGGGGCTGTACGCTAACATTCACGCGAAGCAGGAGCGGATCAAAAAAGGCAGCGGCGAGAAGATGCGCGAGCCAAACAGCAAAGGCGCACCGACTGACAAAGCATTTCGCAAAGCGGAAAAAACTGCAAAGAAGCCAAAGAAAACCGTGTCCCGAAAGAAGTACTGACCGTTTGGCAGGTGAGGTTGAGGTAATCGCAGCGAGCGTCAAGGTGAGGGTCGGCCTCACTTTGACAGCTATTCCGAGCATCTAATGAAGGGGCTCGTGCGTTGTCTAGGGGCGTGGAATGACTAAATAGAGAGTAACACGCTGGCGTCATCTAAGCGCCGGAACATCATCATGACTAGCGATGAAACGCACCGCCGGAAACGGCTACCGGACGATCGTCAAGACGAAGCGACCAAACTCATTCATAGCGAGCTAGGAACTCTGCGCCTTCAGCTGTTTAGAAGTTGCTGAAATCGCGGGTGATCTCGCAGCGGATCGATATCCGAATCGTGTTCCATCCATTCTTTGAACCTCGGCGAACCGTGCCGCAAAACCTGTTCGAGCAGGCCCAGCGCCTTTTCTTTCTCGCCCAACTTGCCTAATGCGCAGGCGCAATTGTAAAGCGTGTTCGCGTCATCGGGATCAATCGTCAAAGCGCGGCTGATCCATTCGCGGGCGCGCTCGTGGTCGCCGATTTCCACGAGAGCGGCGACGCCAAAGTTCGCCGGACGCGGATCCTCGGGGTGCTGCGCGAGCTCACGTTGGGCCAGCGGCACTGCTCTCACGGCGGCCGCCCGCACTTTCTCCGGCTGCCCGAGTGACCGGTAGACCTGGATGAGCATGCAGGGCGGCTGGTAGTTATCGGGCAGAATTTCACCGGCGCGTTCGAGATGCAGTGCGGCTCGTGCAAGATCGCCCTGGAGCATTAAGCTGCGTGCGTAGAGGAAATGCGCCGCGAACGAATCGGGATCCAGCTCGAGGGCGCGCTCAAACTCGGCATTGGCCTCGGCATATTTGCGCGCAGCGGTGAGCGCGACGCCGCGTGAGGAATGCGCTTCGCCGAGATTCGGCTCAAGCGCGAGCGCTTTGTTCGCGAAATCGAGAATACCGTCAACCGAGAGCTCGACCTGGTAACTCAGATAAAGCCAGGAGTCGCAATCGGCGATGCCGGCGTAAGCGCGGGCGTAGTTAGGGTCAAGCTCGACGGCTTTAGCGAACATGCGGCGCGCGAGCTCGAAGTAACGTTTCGAGTGCCGGTAGAAGAAATCGCGGCCGCGCAGGTAATAAGTGTAGGCGTCGACATTGTCCGTGGGAGCGCAGCAAATCGACTCCTTCTCCTGCGGCAACAGCTTCACTTTCAGCTCTTGCACGATCGCGCGCGTGATCTCGTCCTGGATGGCAAAGATGTCCGTGAGGTCGCGATCGAACCGCTCCGCCCAAACATGGCCCCCATCCTGACCGTTAACTAACTGTCCGGTGACGCGAACCCGCCGTCCGGCCTTGCGCACACTCCCTTCCAACACATAGGCGACGCCCAGATCGCGGCTGACCTGCGGCACTTTAACCGGTTTGCCTTTGTAGCTGAACGCGGTGTGCCGCGCGGCCACGAACAAACCCGAGACCTTCGACAAATCAGTGATGATGTCCTCGGTGATGCCATCGCTGAAATACTCCTGCTCGGGATCGCCGCTCATGTTCGTGAACGGGAGCACTGCAATCGATGGACGGCTGTCGGGCGAGCGGCTCATTTCGGTGTCGTTTTCTTCCAGCACAACATGATAAACGC
>QHBL01000353.1 GCA_003244125.1 Chthoniobacterales bacterium | reverse complement strand
CCGAAGGCGCGCACACCTTTGCCGACGCGAACGTAAAGCTCGCCCTCGCTTTCCACGCGCAGACGAAAAGCATGGGGGCGATTATCCGCTTGCTGCCGATCACAACGCGGTCATCCCGGTGCCGGAGTTTCCGCGTGAGGTTCGGATCGAGGGCAAAGGCGGAGTGCTCGCGCTCAGCGGCGAACGGAAAATCTCGATTCAATCGCGCGGCCTCGCTGCGCTCGAGTATGAGATCGCGCGCGTCGACTCCACTCAGATCAACCATCTCGTCAGCCAGACCGAAGGAAAATTCGAGGATCCGGCCTTTCTCACCGGCGAGCTCTTCAACGAAGACAACATCTCGCGCATCGCTCTCGAGCACCAGCCGATTGCAGCCGAAAACAAATGGAAGGCGAACTACTCCGGCTTCGACTTTTCGCCTCACCTGCGCACACCGGCGGATGGCGGGAGCGAGCGCGGCTTGTTTTTCCTCACCGTCCGCGGATGGAATTCGGCCAAGCGCAAACCGATCGAGGAAGCGTATGACAGGCGTTTCCTCCTCGTGACCGACCTCGGCATCGTAGTGAAGAAGAGCGTGAGCGGAAGCAGCGACGTCTTTCTTCTGTCGATCAAAACCGGGCAGCCGCTGGCCGGCGCCACCGTCGAGATATTGGGCAAGAACGGCATCGCGCTACAAACCGATGTCTCGGACGTGAACGGTCACGTTGCCTTTCCATCCGTCGATAAATCGGTGCGCGAGAAAACGCCCGTAGCTTTCATCGCGCGCAGCGGAGACGACGTCGCCTTCATGCCTTACGATCGCGCCGACCGCGCGCTGAATTTCTCCCGCTTCGAGATCGATGGCGTGGAAAACATCGCGCCCGATGCGCTCCAGACGTTCGTCTTCACCGAGCGCGGGATCTACAGGCCAGGCGACGAGATTCACATCGGCGCCATGATCAAAGCCCGCGACTGGAGCAACCGCATCAGCGGATTGCCCATCGAAATGGAGATCATTGATGCGCGCGATCTGCGCGTGCAAACGCGACGGCTAAGCGTGCCGCCGAGCGGTTTTGCCGAGGCAAGTTATCTAACGACGAATGAATCGCCCACCGGCAGTTACAGCATCTCGTTCTATCTGGTGAAGAACAGCAAGCGCTCCATTCTCCTCGGGTCCACCACCGTCACGGTGAAGGAGTTCCTGCCCGACCGGATGAAAATAGCGACCCGGCTTTCCCGCAACACGGCACGCGGCTGGATCGAACCCGCGACCGTCCGCGGGACGGTGGAGCTGGCCAATCTTTACGGCACGCCCGCGACCGGCCGGCGCGTCACCGGCAGGCTCGAACTCCTGCCCAGTGCATTCTGTTTTCCAGAGTTCCGCGACTTCACTTTCTACGACTCGTTAGCTTTGGAGAAAAAGCACCGGCGCGAACAAACGATCGAGCTTGGCCAACAGAATACGGACGCGGCCGGTGCGACAGAATTTGACCTCGGGCTGGAGCGTTTCGCCGACGCCACTTACGCGATGCGCTTCGTCGCGGAAGGGTTTGAAGCGGAAGGTGGCCGCAGCGTCACTGGCGACGCCGGCGCGCTGGTTTCTGCGCTGCCTTACGTTGTCGGTTGGAAAGCTGATGGCGATCTGCGTTACATTAATTCCAGCACGCCGCGCGCACTCGAACTCATCGCGGTCGATCGGCAGCTTAATCGCATCGCAGTCGAGAACCTTACCGTCAACATCCTGGCGCAAGAGTTCGTTAGCGTACTAACGAAGCAGGAAAGCGGGAACTATGCCTACGAGTCAGTCTTGAAAGAACGCCTGACGCAGAGCGAGAAAATCTCGATCGCCGCGAGCGGCACTCATTACCTCCTGCCCACCACCGAACCCGGGACATTCGTTCTCGAGCTGCGCGACGATCAGAATCGGCGCGTGGCGCAGACGAGATTTTGCGTGGCCGGAAACGGCACGACCGCGCACGCTCTGGAGAGAAACGCCGAGCTGGAGATGAAGCTTGATCGCAAGGAATGTAACAGCGGCGACGAGCTCGCCGTCAGCATCAAGGCGCCGTACGCCGGCGCGGGTTTGATCACGATCGAGCGCGATCGGGTCTATGCATATCGCTGGTTTCAGGCGAGCACGGCGACGAGCGTGCAACACATCCGCGTGCCTGATGATTTCGAAGGCAGCGGTTACGTCAATGTCACCCTCGTCCGCGCGCTCGATGCCAAAGAAATTTTCAGCAGTCCACTCAGTTATGCCGTTACCCCATTCACCGCCAACGCGGAGAAGCGGCGGCTGAAGATCGAGCTGATGGCACGGGAGAAGACGCGCCCGGGCGAGCCGTTGCACATCGGATTCAAAACTGATCGCCCGTCCAAAATCGTCATCTTCGCGGTCGATCAGGGTATTCTCCAGGTCACCGATTTCAAAACGCCGGACCCTCTCGCGTTCTTCTTTCGCAAATGCGCGCTCGGTGTGCAGACGTCGCAGGTCGTCGATCTCATCATGCCGGAGTTTTCACTGCTCCGTTCCGCCTCCGCTTTCGGTGGTGGCGAAGACGCACCGCATCTCAACCCGTTCAAGCGAGTGACGGAGAAGCCGGTCGTTTTCTGGTCGGGTCTGGTCGACGCCGGACCCGACGTGCGCGAGGTCGTTTACGATGTGCCGGACTTTTTCAGCGGCACGCTCACGATTATGGCCGTGGCGCTGTCGGAAACTGCCGCGGGGAGCGCGCAGCGGGAGGCACTCGTGCGCGGACCATTTGTCATCACGCCGAGTGTGCCCACGCTGGCTGCGCCTGGAGATCAATTCGAGACCGGGGTGACGGTGGCGAACAACGTCGAGGGCTCTGGCGAGAACGCGGAAGTGGAACTCCGGGCTGAGACTTCCGCGCACGTCGCGCTGCTCAGCTCGCCGGTGCAACGATTTCAAATTGCCGAAGGTCGCGAAAAGACGACGACCTTCCGTTTTCGTGCGGAGGACAAGCTCGGCTCCGGTTCGATCACGTTCATCGCGACCAGCGGAAACGCGCGCGCGCAACTCCGCTCGACCTTGAGCATTCGTCCCGCGACGCCGTTCGCCACCGAGGTGCGCAGCGGCAGCTTCGATCGGAACCGCGACGTGCCGATCAGCCGCGCGCTTTATCCGGAATTCGCCAAACGCGAGGCTTCGGTCTCGGCGCTGCCGCTGGGGCTCGCGCATGGATTGGACATGTATCTCGCGAGCTTCCCGCACGGTTGCAGCGAGCAACTGACGAGCGCGGCGTTTTGCCGCCTCATGCTCAACGGCGAAGCGGATTTCGGTCTCAGCCGCGCTGAGGTGCATGCGCAACTCCAGAAGACTTTCGAAACGCTGCGCCGGCGCCAAAACGACAGCGGCGGCTTCGGTTATTGGGCGCCAGAAAGCGACGAACGCATCTCGTTCATTTCCGTTTACGTGATGGATTTTCTCCAGCAGGCGAACCGGGCCGGTTTTCCGCCGCCGGCCGACATGTTCGCGAGCGGCCTGCGTAACCTGCAAGCGATGGCGGCGCGCGAGCCGTCGAATTTATCCGAAGCGCGCACGCTGGCCTACGCCATTTACCTGCTTACACGCGAAGGCGTAGTGACGACGAACAACATCCTCAATCTGCGCGATTATCTCGGAAAAGAGCACGCGCACGAATGGGAGAACGACCTCACCGCCGTTTATCTGGCCGGCGCGTTGCACTTGTTGCACAAGGATGCCGAAGCGGAGGCGCTGATTTCGAAGTATCATCTGGGCCAGCACGAGGCGCGATTGTGCGATGATTTCTATCAACCGCTCGGCGCTGACTCGCAATATCTGGCCGTGCTGGCGCGCGAGTTTCCTGAGCGCCTGAAAAACATTTCCGCGGCCGAATTCCAAAACATCCTGGAGCCGATTGGCGAAGGGAACTTCAACACGCTTTCCGCAGCTTACGCTGTGGCCGCGCTTAAGGCTTATTCGCAGCGCACCGCGGCGAATCTGCCGGAGCTGAGCATGACCGAAATCGGCAGAGACAATCAGCAACGAAGATTGAAGCGCGACCCTGCGATGTTGCAGCGCACAGGTTTCTCCGAAGGCGCTGCGGCCATTCGGTTCAGCGCTTCGGATAGAATCTCCGGCCCAGCCGCGTTCTTCCAGGTCATCGAAGTGGGCTTCGATCGTCAGCCCGCGCGTGAGGCTGTCGCTGATGGGCTGGAAGTTTACCGCGAACTGCTGGACAAAAATCGCCAGCCGGTCACGCACACACGGCTGGGCGAAGCGATGCATGTGCGTTTGCGGGTTCGAAGTTTGCGCAACGAGCCAGTGACAAACGTTGCCATCGTCGATCTGCTGCCGGGCGGGTTCGAAATCCCATCGCTGCGGCCCGGCGTCGGGACAGTGCACGGCGTCGATTACACCGGGGTGCGCGAAGATCGGGCGATATTTTTCGCCACGGTGCCGACAAGCGCGCTCGAGATCGATTACGAGATCAAGTCGTGCAATCGCGGTGAGTTCACGGTGCCGCCGCCATTCGCGGCATCGATGTACGATCGTGGTGTCAAAGGGCGAGGCGTCACCGGAGCGATTTCTGTCGGTGAATGAAGACACGAGTCGCACCGAGCAAGAGCGTGACGAATCGCG
>QHBL01000013.1 GCA_003244125.1 Chthoniobacterales bacterium | reverse complement strand
CGGGCTCGAGCACGAGCTCGGTGTCGCCGGCCGGCTCGCTCATCGTCGCCGCGCGTAGAGCATTCGCACCGCCGTGCCGCGCATCGCTGCCTCCTGCTCGCCGGCGACGTCGAAGCCGCGCGCGCGCAGCTGGGCGCTCAGCGCGCCGGCCCGCCCGTCCTCGTCGTGGACCTCGACCACCACCTGCTGGAGCTTGGGCCAGTCCGCGTCGTCGATGCCCGCCAGGACGTCGGTGAGCTGAGAGGTAGAAGCTTCATCTACAACTACAGATCGACACTTCGAGCGCAGCAACATCAGGTGCGTTCGTTGAACTGGAAATGTGCGGTTTAGCGGCACGTAACCGTGTCCCGCCATCAGCGCGCCCAGGACTGCCGCGTAGGCTGTTTCAGAACGAAGGGCAAAGACTGCGGTCAGTCCCGCGTCGCCGCTCTGTCGAAGCTGGATGGTTGCCGCAATCCGCCTGGCGCGTTCCGCCAGCTCTTTGTAGGAAACGTCGCGCGTGACGCTGACGGCCGGACGCTCAGGAAATCGCCTGGAGCTTTCATCAAAGCCGCGCCAAAGAAGAGACAGTTCGCTCATCGGAGGTGATGCGGAATGCGCTCTGATGGGAAGTGAGTTCGCGATGACATAGCTCACCGGCAGACTTTACTTCCTTCCGCAATTACGCAACCAGTCCCAGTCTCGTCCCGGTCAGGGAACATTATAGATGTCGAGCAAAGCGACACCGGCCGAGTTGTCTTGCCCGCGCACCACCGCAGTATAACTGCCGGAGGGCAGGTTCAAGGCCATCGCTGGTTCGCGCGCAAACGAAGGGGCCAATCCGCTGCGGGCGATCTTGGCAGCTTGCTGGACATTCTCCTGCCAATGCTCGTTGTACCCGACGAGATACCCCTGCTGGTTGAAAACTGCGATTGAGGGATTTGACAGCACATTAGTCACTCCAGAGGACGAGAGCGACGGTCCCAGCGCACGCAGGATAATGCCCGCGCGAGAGTGACACTGCACGACGAAGCCGCCGATCAGCACGTTATTCGGCGCAACCGCGGCGCGTGTGCTCACGTTGGCCAGCTTCGGATTGTCCGAAACATCATACATTTCAGCAACAACGCCTCCCGCGCCGCCGTTTTTACCGCGAACGATCGCACTGTAGGACCCGGGTTGAAGCTGGATGGCAATAGCAGGTTCCAAATTGTCAGGTGGACACAACGAGTGAAACCGCCCCCGCTGCTCGAACAGAGCCTGCTGCGAGTCACGCCAGTTATCATTAACCGCAATCAAAGCGCCGGCAGCGTCGTGCAGCTCGAGCGTGGGATCCGCCAATCCGCTATGAATGCCAAAGCGGCTCAATGAGCTACCAAGCGCCCTTAGCACAACTGTCTTCGGCTGATTACCTGCAATAATGAATCCACTGATCAATTCCCCATTTGGTGCAACGTAGCTACGAGCCGACCCGTTGGAAAACCCTGTGTCGCCTGAATCGAGCACGGTGAAAGAAATCGCCAGAGTGGTGCCGGCGACACCACCGGCCCAGTTCTGCGTGAAGGGTGTCGCTGCGAGCGTGTGTTGTCCCGGCTGCAACCGACCGCCACTGTAGTCGCCGCCGACATCGCCGAACAAGGCGAAAGGAGGGACATTTTCCACGCGTGCCGATGAATCATCATCGAAGGCAAAGCGAACGCTGCCGATCTCGCTCGAGTTAGTATTAGCTCGAATATTAAGATGGCAGGCAGGCAAGGCGTCGAGATCAACGATAGCGCCATCGCACAATGTCTCGTAACCAGCCACCGGTTGATTCGTATCGGCATTCACCAATGCAAAGCTCGTAACTGCCTGCTCGCCGGATGGCGTAGGTGAGGGCGTCGGCGAAGGAGCTGGGGTAGGAGTAGGAGTCGCTGATGGAGTGACTGTCGGCGTGGGTGTCGGCTGAGGAGTTGGTGTTGCTGTAGGCCGGGGCGTGGGCGTTGCTGTAGGCGTGCTGGAAGGGCTGGCCGATGGCGTCGGTGTCGGTTTAGGCGTGGTAGAAGGGCTCGGGGATGGCGTAGGTGTAGCCGTTGGCGAGGGAGTTGGGTTTGATCCTCCTAAAAGTAGTTCGAGTTTCGCCGGACTAGCACTGGCGTCGCCGGTGACCAGGTAATAAGCCATGCCGGCATCCGAGCAATCGAAGTCGCTCTTTGCCGCAGCCTGGCCGCGCTGCCATAACCAATTTAGCCTCGAGTCAGAAGAATCCCTCAACCAAAACCATTCGCTGTATGGACGCGCCAGTCCTGCATTCTGATCTTTAATGTGAACCAGGTTGGCGCCGAGTCCACCAAGCATGGCGAAGCTATAGCCGGTTCCAGTAAGTCCTTCCGCGGCGCCTTCGCTGGTCGCATGGGTGTCATTCCAGCTCGAATGCGAAATCACGGTGACGAATTGTCTGGCCGTCGCGTTCGATTGCGCTAGCGCCATGCCGATTACCTGCATCGGGCCCGCGGCAATAATGGTCAGCGGGTTGGCGGAGGTTGACTCGTTAATGGCGCCGGTAAGGGCGTTGACCGCTGTGGCGCTGTTGGCGGTGACGCTGAAGAACGCATTCGCGTTAAAGCCGCTCCAGATGGTGGCCGTTTGCTCCGTGCTTACGCGCATCGCTGCTTCGCGCGAGGAGTCGGTGAGCCAGAAATGATCGTTGTATCCGTAGTAGACAAGGTTGGAGGCATTGCCGGTCTTGCTCAGGATCGCCAGAATGATGGGTGCGGCGCAAATATCGTCGCGGTCGTGGTAATTCCCGTCCTCACTCACTGCGATCCGTCCCGGAACGTTCCCCCCGAGAAGAATTGGCGACGCCGCGAGAAAAACGCATGCACCGATCCAGAATAAACGGTGTTTGAAGCGAATGATGGCGAGCGCAGCTTTGATGTGAAGTGCTGGAGCACAAGTTGTACCGGGGTGGAAAGATCACGTCGATCGTAAGAACCCCGGTAAACCGCTTATGCAGAAGCTACTGTGTTTGTTATTTAGTGCGCCTGCCTTGGCATAAACGTATGAAGTTCCTTTCAATTCTGTCACGAATTTCCTTGCTCTTTTTGGTTCATTCAGATACAAAGAAGCCCTTAATTATCCGACCACGAAGTGTGATCAAGAAACTGCGCCTGATGCCAAAGGGAAGGGTGAGAGGGCTAGCGTTGGCGCTGCTGCTCTGCCTTTTCTCTACCGCCGCGACCGCTTTCGCCCAAGGCACTGCCGGCACGGTTAAAATTAACTGCGGCGGCCCGGCTTACACCGATACCGCTGGCCAGAATTGGTCGGCGGATAAGGACTTCGCCGGCGGCATCAAGTACAGCTACGGCGCCGTTGCAGTCTCTGGAACGAGCGATCCGACTTTGTACCAGACTGAGCGTTATGCGAAAACGCTCACCTACAACGTGCCAGTGGCGAATGGCACTTACAATGTCACTCTGCATTTCGCCGAAATGTATTTCACCGCCGCCGGACAGCGCGTCTTTAACGTCACGCTCGAAGGCCAGACGGTGCTCCAGAATTTCGACATTTACGCTGCTGCGGGGGCCAGTACTGCCATGCAGCGCAGTTTTCCGGTTACGGTCACAGACGGCATACTCAACATCGTAGGCACGGCGAGCGTGAACAACGCGAAGTTCTCGGCCATTGATATTAGTCCAAACTCCTCGCCGACCCCTACTCCTACACCCACGCCTACACCTTCCGCCACCCCGACGGCAACTCCTACACCTAGTCCAACGGCAACTCCNNCCAACGCCAACGCCAACAGTCACCCCCACCCCTACGCCAACGGCTACACCTACCGCCTCTCCTGGCGGCAGCACCGTCAGGATTAACTGCGGCGGCTCGGCTTATACCGATACCGCGGGTCACGCCTGGGTCGCTGATCGATACTACGGCGGCGGAACGAAAAAGACGTACACGGCGAGCGTTGCCGGCACGAGCGATCCGACGCTTTATCAATCTGAGCGCTACGCCAAAACGTTGACTTATAACGTACCGGTGAGCAACGGCGCTTACAACGTGACGCTCGACTTCGCCGAGATGTTCTACACTGCCGCGGGCAAACGCGTCTTCAGCGTCGCGCTGGAGGGACAGACCGTCCTACAGAACTTCGATATCTATGCGGCGGCCGGCGCCAGCACCGCTGTGCAACGCAGTTTCGTGGTGACGGTGAGCGACGGCAAGCTGACCATTGCCTGCACTTCAAGTGTAGATAATGCCAAGTTTTCCGCCATCGAGATCGTGCCGGCTGGCGGCGGCACGCCTACCCCTACGCCTACAGTTACACCCACTGTCACACCGACGCCGACGCCCACACCGACACCCACACCGACACCCACACCGACACCGAC
>QHBL01000306.1 GCA_003244125.1 Chthoniobacterales bacterium | reverse complement strand
GGGCAAGATGCCCACCCTACCCGGGAGTTTCATCGTGCGCTATTTCTTGGGCGTGGCCGAGGGTCGCGGTGAATCCTGCGCTTTCATCGCGCCTTCCCCGACCGCAAACCCCCAGTGCGCTTGCACTTTTTTGCCGCCAGATTTTGCTTCTACAATCACGCTCACCTTGTCGCGCAACTTCTGCGTAACCTGATACGAAACCATTCCCGTTTTGGGATCGAAGGAAGCCGGCACCACGCCGAGCCCGCTTACGCGCAAAATAACAGAACCGGGATCGATTTTTCCGAATGAAGAAAGATTGGCCGAAATCAACGGTAGCGGATTGTTGATGGTTTGGCCATCGGCCGGTTTGCTGGCGATGTTGGAGGCGCCGATTTCCGCGACCGGCGCGCCGCCCGCGCTGGAAGTAGCGATCATCGCAATGGCATCGGTAAACACTTTCGGTTTGTTGCCTTCGATCAAATAACGACCGAGCGAATCCATCGCGGAACGAAACGTGATCGGCTGTCCGTAAACGGTGAAGAGCACTTCGTAGCCGTTCTTCGTGGCTACGTCTTTGATGTGCTGATTGTAGAATCCGTACGGCACCGCAAAACAGTTCACTTTAATGCCGAGGCGCTGCTCGAGCGTTTCTTTGCTGCGACCGATTTCATTGTTGAGCCATTGTTCGTAACCGGCCGGGTCCAATTTTTTCTTGGCGATTTTATCGTAAGCCTTGCGCAAATCGGCGTGCGTTTCGGAGTGCGCCTGAATATCGATGCCGGCATCGCGCATTTCCGCCAGCTGCTCCCAGGTGGTCGCTTCGCCGCCGCCGAAATGGCCGCCGCGCACGCCTTCAGTGTAAATGAAAAGCGTAAAAGGATAGCCGAATTTTTTCATGATTGGCCACGCCACGTCGTATTGCGATTTCCAGCCGTCATCGAAAGTGATGATGGCGCAGCGGGGCGAAATATTTTTGTCGCCGCGTTTCCAGGCCAGGAAATCCTGCATTCCGATGACGGTGATGCCGCGGTTTTTCAGCTCCTGCATTTGCTGCTCAAACATTTGCGGCGTGATCTCGGTATCGGGCCGCTTCACTTGATTCACAAAACGGTGATAGCCGTAAACAATTACCTGCGCGGTTTGATCGACCGCGACTTTGCCAGGCAAAGAAGCGGCGCTGGTCTCGCTGAGCGAGGCGCTGGGAGCAGCGGTCGCAGTGGGCGACGGTGTGGGCGTTTCGCCGATCGTCTTTACCTGCTGAGATTTCTTGCAGGTGGGCAGAGCAATGGCGAAAAGCAGGGGCAAAAGGGCAAGCTTGGAGAGCATAGAAACGAAAGGGCTTTAGATGTGGTCGGGTGAAACTCAAGCGGTTTTTGTGCGAAGAGCGGCATCAAAATTGCACTTTTTGCTGAGGAATTTGTCAGCCGAACTCGAATCGTCTATCAATCGCCATGCGCTGTATCTGGAGCTTCATCACTGCCTGCCTGGCGCTGGTTCTCGCCGGCTGCCAGACAGTTAGCGAGCAGCAGTCGAGTAAGAATACCACGCGCACGTTCACCACGGTGGTGGTCGATGCCGGGCACGGCGGCAAAGACAGCGGCGCTTACCGGCGTTATGGGCCGCCGGAGAAAATGGCGACGCTCGATGTCGCTGAACGGCTGAGCCGTAAGCTCCGCGAATCGGAGCTGCACGTGGTGATGACGCGCTCCGATGACACTTTCATCCCGCTCGATACGCGCGTCGACATCGAGAACCGCACAAAAAATTCCATCTTCGTCAGTGTTCATTTCAATGACTCGCGCCGGCGCGGCATCAAAGGTTACGAGACCTATTTCCATTCGCCGTATGCGGAGGAGCTGGCGCGGCGCGTGCAGAGCAAATTATGCACGATGAAGGGCTCGGTGAATCGCGGAGTGCACGTGGCCAATTTCCGCGTCCTGCGCAACGCGACCTATCCCGCAGTGCTGGTCGAGTGCGGCTACCTGAGCAATCGCGCCGAAGGTTATGAAGCGCGCAGCGACGACTATCGGGAACAACTGGCGGATAAAATTGCCGAAGCGATTGTGGAGGAACGGTACGGGCCCGGTGTTTACCGTAGCGCGAATGCGACCGCGCAGCAGCAGCAGCGCCCGCCGCAGCCGTTGCCGCCGCCGGGGGAAGGACCGGGGCTGGTGCCGCGGACGATCGGGGAGCATTAAGACTGATGAATAGTGATCGGTGAATGGTGAATAAAAACTTTGCCGCGACTCGCAACCGGCCACTATTCACAAGTCATTATTCACCATTCACAACCCGAGTTCACCAGCACGCTGTGCTAAAACTCCTTCCCCCGCTGCTCCGGGCCGAGCGCGGCGATGAGCGCGAGCGCGAGGAAAATCACCGCGGCGAACATCGCCATTCCTGCGGCGTAGTTGGGCCGGCCGGGCTGGCCCAAATGCGTCGCCAGCCGCGCTTCGATCACGGCCGTGTTTGCCGCCAGCAGATTGCCGAGTTGATAGGCGAAACCGGGAAACGTGCCGCGGACGCCAGCGGGTGACAGTTCATTGAGATGCACCGGCACGACACCCCACGCGCCTTGCACCATGAATTGCATGAAGAACCCGCCGACGACCAGCAACGATAAGCTGGGCGAGAAAACCCAGATCGGAATCAGGATTAGCCCAAGCAGCGCGCAGCCAACGATGGCGCGCCGCCGGCCGAATCGTTGCGAAAGGTGCCCGACGATTGTGCCGCCGCAGATGGCGCCGAAGCTGTAGACGATGCCGATGGCTGCTTTCGCGCTCGTGCCGAGGCCGCGCTGTTCGCTCAGGAACGTTTGATACATGTCCTGGGTGCCGTGCGACATGGCATTGAATGCCGTCATGAGAATGATGACGTAGATGAAGAGCAGCCAATGCTCGCGCACAATGCCGGCGGCGTTCGACCAGAAACGCGCGGTGACGTGTCGCTCGCGAACCCACGCCGGCGATTCCGGCACGCTGGCGCGGATGTAGAGTACGAGAAACGCTGGCAGTGCGCCCACCACGAACAAGCCGCGCCAGCCGAAGAAGGGAAACACAATCCAGTAAACAACCGCGGCGAGCAGATAACCGAAGGCGTAGCCCTGCTGAAGAATGCCGGAGAAGAGGCCGCGCGCATTCACCGGCAGCGTCTCCATGGCGAGTGACGCCCCGAGCCCCCACTCGCCGCCGAGGCCGATGCCGTAGAGGGCGCGGAAGATGAGCAGCCAGGTGTAGCTCGGCGAAAAAGCGGTGAGCAATTCCATTACTGAGTAAAAGATGATGTCGACCATGAGCGGGATGCGCCGGCCGAAGCGATCGCCGAGGAGGCCGAAGATGAATGCGCCGAGCGGGCGCATCGCCAGCGTCAGGGTAATAGCGTAGCCGATCTCGGCGACGGAGCGGTGAAACTCGTGTGCGAGCGGCGGGATGACGAAGGTGAGCAGGAAAAAATCGAAAGCATCCAGCGCCCACCCCAGAAAGCAGGCGATGAAAGTATTGCGCTGTGCGCGGTTCAACGAACGAAACAGGCGCCACCCTTCCATCGAGCGACTCAACTATTGATGACGCCGGGGAAAGTCGAGATATCTCTCGACCACGAGTCACGGGCCGAAACTTCGGCAATGCGCTCCAAGGCCCCGCGCCGCGGGCCTGTGGTAAGTTTTACTGGAAATTCACAAAGCGTTTGTGACAGAATGGATGCATACGCAACGTGATTAGCCCGTTGCACGCCTAACCCCTCACTTCGCACCCCCACATGTCCTTCTTATCCATTCTGGCCCGCCGCCCTGAGCGGTGGCAAATCGATCGCGCCCTGGCGGAGAGTCTGCTGCGCGATATCGCGCTTATCAGAGCGAAGCCGGCCAGGGTCGTCGCCGTGCGCAACGTCAAAGCGGAATACCAGCGCACTGGACGCTGTTAGCTAACCGCTGTTCCATCGATCCGTTAGGCGAGTCGCCTGGCCGCTTTACTTCTTATACATCGGCACCTCAGGCAACTGCGGAGGTTGCACCACGTCCTGTTCTTCTTCCTCCTCGGTGGTGTTGATCGGTTGACCGGCAGGATTAACCAGGCGAGCGGTGACGAAGATAACAAGGTTGCGTTTGATGTGCTGCTCGGAGTTGGTGCGGAAGAGGCGGCCAACTATTGGGATATCTCCGATAATAGGGGTTCGGTCTTCGGTCTTTTGCACGTCTTCACGCATCAAACCACCCAGAACTACAGTTTGGCCATCCCACACGCTGACGCTGGTAGTTACTTTGCGGGTGCTGAAGATAGGCTGGTTGATGATGTTCGGAGTAAGAACGTTGGTGATAGTCTGTCCGAGAATGTTAGTGCTCGTTGTTTGAATAGGACTGCCGTAGTTAATGAAGCCTTCGAACTCAACCACCTGCGGGATCAGGTTTAGGTCGATAGTTACTCCATCCGGTCCAACTACTGGTTCTACTTCGAGCGTTACACCGGTATTACGAGTCTCAAACGCAGTCGGCGTAGTGGGAGTCACTGGAAAATTGCCGCTGCTGTTTCCGGAATTGCTAAACGCGCCCGTAATCGGATTAAAGATACTGCTCGAATTTCCGAAGTTGCTCCCGACCGTCTGCGGGATTTGGGGCGGCTGGAACTGGGTCGGGTAACGAAATTCGCGCACGATTTCTATGACGGCGCGCTGGCCGCTCTTGGTGGTGAC
>QHBL01000365.1 GCA_003244125.1 Chthoniobacterales bacterium | reverse complement strand
ATGGTCGGCCATTACTGGCTGCGCGATGCGCAGCTTGCGCCCAAGCCGGAGCTGCGCCGCGACATCGAGGAGACGAACGCGCGCATCAAACAATTCGCGCATGATGTGCACAGCGGCGTGGTCGGCACCGTTCGTGCGAAGTTTCGCCATCTTCTGCTCATCGGCATCGGAGGCTCGGCGCTCGGGCCGGAGTTTGTCGCCGGCGCGCTCGGTCACCGCGGCCAGTCGATGCGGCCGCTCTTTTTCGACAACACCGATCAGCTCTTTTTCGACCGCGTTTGGGAGAGATTGGACGAAGCATTGGGCGAGACGCTGGTGGTCGTCATTTCGAAATCGGGTGGAACGAAAGAGACTCGCAACGGCATGGTGGAAGCCGAGAAGCATTTTCAGGAACGCGGCATCGATTTCGCCAAGCACGCCATCGCGGTGACGGGCGTCGGCAGTGAGCTGGATCATCACGCACGGGAGAACGGCTGGCTCGCGCGTTTCCCGATGCACGATTGGGTGGGCGGGCGCACGTCGGTGATGAGCGCCGTGGGATTACTGCCGATGGCGCTGCTTGGTTTTAACATCGATCAATTTCTCGCCGGCGGCGCCGCCATGGACCGGCTCACGCGCAACACCGACACCCGCCGAAACGCAGCCATGCTGCTCGCGCTGATGTGGTTCTTCGCCGGTGACGGGCGTGGCGTGAAAGACATGGTCATTTTGCCCTACAAAGATCGGCTGGCGCTTTTCAGCAGATACCTGCAACAGCTGGTGATGGAATCGCTGGGAAAAGAGAAAGACCGCGGCGGTAACGTCGTCCATCAGGGCATCGCCGTTTACGGGAATAAAGGCTCGACTGATCAACACGCTTACGTGCAGCAACTGCGTGATGGCGTGCCGAACTTCTTCGTCACTTTCATCGAGGTCGCGAAGGACCGCACCGGCCCGCCGGTGATGGTGGAAAACGATTTCACCAGCGGCGATTATCTGCACGGGTTTCTGCGCGGCACGCGCAAGGCGCTGTATGAGAATGGACGCGACTCAATCACCATCACCATGCCGCGGGTCGATGCGTTTTCGGTCGGCGCGCTGATTGCGTTGTATGAACGCGCGGTGGGCTTTTACGCCTCGCTCGTCAATGTGAATGCGTATGACCAGCCGGGCGTCGAAGCGGGCAAGAAGGCGGCAACAGAATTGCTGCAACTACAGAACAAGGTGCGGGCGCAATTGAATCAGACTCCGCAAACGGCGGACGAAATCGCCCGCGGATTATCGCCCGATGCCGAGGCCGTTTATCACGTGCTCGAACATCTGAGCGCGAACGACCCGCGCCTGCAATCGGAGAGCGGCGCGACTGCGGCCGAGGACAAGTTTTTCTCGTCGTCTCATGACTGAGCTCGCTCCAGCGGCCACGGAGTCCGAAACAATCCAGTGGGAGAATTTCGTCAAGTTCGTGCGCCAACTCAGTCACGATCTGCGGAACCAACTCAATGCGGCCGAGCTCCAGGCGGCGCTCATCGGCGAGCTTACGCGCGATCCCGAGCTGAAGCCGGAGTTGTTGCGCCTGCGCGAGCTGGTTTCGAAGCTTGGGACAACGCTTCAGACTTTGACTGTCGCCGTCGCGCCGCCGCGTCCGACGTTGCTGTCTTACGCGACGCGCGATCTCGTGGCTGATTTGCAGCAAACGATCACGCGCGATTTCCCTGAAGCATCAAAGCGAGTGCAGTGGGGTTTATCCGGGGATGACGCCATGTTGAACATTGATCCAGGACTCGTTAGCTGGGCGGTGAGGGAATTGTTCGACAATGCTTTTCGCCACGGCAAAGGCGAGATCACAGCTGAAGCGCGGAGCGACGACGGACAGTTTATCTTTGAGCTACGCGAGCCGAAGAACGAAGCCGTAAACCCGGATGCGTGGCGTGAGCTTCTCGGCCAGGTGCAGCATGGGCACTACGGCTTCGGTCTGCGACGCGCCCGCGCCATCGTCGCCGCGCATGGCGGCGAGCTGACGAGCGAGTGGCACGCGGATTCGTCAACGCTGATCAGCCGTCTGATCATCCGGTGCGTTCTGCCGCCGAGGACGGACGGCAGCTACAACTCCACAAATCCCAACTGAGCTGCTAGCATCGCCTCCTCTCGTGAAGCCGACCGCTGAAGCGCGCCGCATTCTCATCATCGATGATGAGCGGCCCATTTTGATGACGCTGGAAGCGCTGCTCTCCCGGCACGGTTACCAAACTGAAACTGCCGCGACCGCCGCGCAGGGGCTGCGCACGATGAAATCAAATCCCGCGGGACTCGTGCTGCTCGATTTGCAATTGCCCGACGCTGATGGACTCGAAACGCTCGGCCGGATCAAAGGCGATTTCGCGGATGCGCAGGTCATCATTCTCACAGCGCACGATTCGTTGAACAACGCCATCGAGTCGATCAAGCGCGGCGCGTTTCATTTCATCAGCAAGCCGTATGCGCCGGAGGAATTGCTCAGCCTGGCGGAGAAGGCGCTGGAGAAACGTTCGCTCCTGCGCGAGACGCAGGCGCTGCGGGAGAAAACCGAGGAGCTGGAGAAAAGGCTGGAGCAGGCCGAGACGCGACTCGCGCCCATTTTTAAAAGCAAGGTGATGCAGGAAATGGAGGAGCTCATCGGCGCGATGGCGCCTTCGGACGCGAACGTGCTCATCACCGGGGAAAGCGGTGTAGGCAAGGAAGTGGTGGCTAACGAGATCCATTCCAAGAGCCGGCGCGCGGGCAAGCAACTGGTGAAACTGAACTGCGCGGCCTTTCCCCAGACGATGATCGAGTCCGAGCTATTCGGTTATGTGAAAGGCGCGTTCACCGGCGCGATGAACGATTTTCCGGGAATGATCGCGGAGGCGAGCGGCGGGACGTTGTTCCTCGACGAGATTTCCGAAATGCCGGCGGAATTGCAGACGCGTTTCCTGCGTGTGCTTCAGGAACGCGAATACCGGCCGCTCGGCAGCACGCGCACGATGAAGGCGGATTTTCGCGTGATCACCGCGACGAATCGGCCGATCCAGCAGGCGCTGGCGGAGAATCGGCTGCGCTCGGATTTGTACTATCTCATCAATACCTTCCAGATCGAAGTGCCGCCATTGCGGGAACGCAAGGACGATATTCCGCCGCTGGTGGCGACCTTCGTGCACCGCTTCGCGGCGCAGCTAGGGAAACCGGAGCCGACGATTACGCCGGAAGCCTTTGCGAAGCTAATTGAATATCGCTGGCCGGGGAACGTGCGGGAATTGCAGAACGCGATTGAGTATGCGGTCGTGCTGGCGCGGCACGGAACGATCGGGATCAAGGAATTGCCAGCGGAAATTCAATTGCCGGCGGCGTTACAGAACGGACGCGCGGTGCACGGCGCGAAACGCGGAGGCGTGGCGAGTCTCGATGTGGTGGAACGCGAGACCATTTTGCAGGCGCTGGCGCAAACGCACGGCAACAAGAAGAAGGCCGCGGAGCTGCTCGGGATTCAGCGGCCGACGTTATATAACAAGATCAAGCGCTACGCCATCGAGGTGTAGCTGCCATCCCAAGCGAAGCGCAGCGGAGTCGAGGGAT
>QHBL01000250.1 GCA_003244125.1 Chthoniobacterales bacterium | reverse complement strand
CTTGCCGACCGATGCGGAATGGAGTGCGGCGGTTGGTTTGGCCAACGAAACCGGCGCGACGCCGGAAGCGCGCGACGGCGCCATTCGCAATGAATATCCCTGGGGCAGGCAATGGCCGCCGCCTTCGTCGGGTGCGGGAAATTACGCTGACAAGAGCGCGCGCCGTCGCGGCGGCACCGTCATTGAAAATTACGCAGACAACTTTGCCCAAACTTCGCCCGCCGGATCGTTTCGGCCAAACGCGCTTGGGATTTACGACCTCGGCGGCAACGTCTGGGAGTGGTGCGAGGACGGATATAAAGGCGGCGGCAGCGGGCGCGATTGGGGCGTGTTGCGCGGTGGCTCTTGGGCGACGAGCAGCCGCACGGAATTGCAATCATCCTACCGCAACGTGGTCGATCGCGCCGAACGCGACGTCATTTATGGATTCCGCTGCGTGCTGGTCAGTGGCACCGGCGAGCCTTAGAACGCCAGCCTGCGTTCTCGATTTGCCGCTACTCGGTGCGCAACGCCGTGATGGGATTCACTCGCGTCGCGCGTTGCGCCGGCAGAAAGCAGGCGAGAAGCGCCGCGGCCGCGAGCAGCACGCTCGCTGTGATGAGCGCGAAAGGATCGGTCGGACTCACCTCATACAAAATTTGCGAGAGCACGCGTCCCGCGCCTAACGAGATGAGCAAACCGACGGCGAGCGCGAGAGCGGTTTGCAAAACTCCCTGGCGCATGATCAACCCGAAGACATCGCTCCGGCGCGCGCCCAGCGCCATTCGAATACCGATCTCGCGCGTGCGACACGCCACCGCATACGCCTTCACTCCGTAAACGCCGACCACCGCGAGGAGCAACGCGATTCCGCCGAACACGCCGAATAAAAGCGCGCCCAATTTCACGATCCAGAGGCTGACGCTTTTTTCCATTAAGTCCGTGAACGGTGCCATCGCCAGGATCGGAAGATCAGGATCAATTCCGCGCAGTAGCCCACGGAGAGTCGGGATCATCGCCACCACCGCGTGCCGATTTTCGCTATTGAGGCGCAGGTGCAGGAAAACATTTCCACTGTAGCCCTGCGCCAACGGAACAAACAATCGCGCCAGCGTCGTCTGGTTCTGCACATCGTGACGATGCGTGTTCACCACGCCGACCACCTCTAGGTCGTTAGGCGAGCCGTCCGTCGGCGGAATGGTGTAACGCACGTGCTGGCCGATGGCGTCTTCGTTCGGGAAAAGCTTCTTCGCCATTTCCGCATCGATGATGGCCACGCGCCGCGCATTCTTCTCTTCGCATTCGGCCTGGGTGAACTCGCGCCCGCGCAAGATCCTGACGCCAATGGCATCGAAATATCCCGGTGTGATCGCGGTGAACATTCCTGTCGCGCCTGGATCGGGCGCTTTGGGATCGTTGGACAAGGTCGAGCGCGTGGACATGATGCGGCGCGAGTTCCCGAAATTGCCGTAAGGCAACATGGTGCCGACGCCGGTGGCTTTCACGCCGGGCAACTGACGCGCGCGTTGCACGATGTTGAAAATCTCGCGTCGCGCATCCTCCGGTTCTTTTTTCACGAGAGAGAAATCCACTTCGGTGACGAGATCCCCGGCCGGATTGAATCCAGGATTGAGCCCGGCTGCTTTAAGTGCGCCGCGGAAAAACAAGCCGGCGGCGAAGAGCAACATGAGCGAGAGCGATATCTGCGCCATGACCGAAATGTGACGCGGCGCAAAGAAGCGGCTGAGCCGGCCGATGCGCGCGGGTTCGCCCACCTGTTGCTTCAAGTCGTTGACCAGGTCAGCGCGGCTGGCTTTCAGCGCCGGACCGAGGCTGAAGAGAACGGTCGCAAGCAGGCAAAAGAGAAACGTTACCGCGAGAACGGAAATATCCGGCGCCAGATTAACGACGAAGGTGAAGTTCACGTTGCTGAGCAGACCCATGAGCGAGCGCAGCAGCATGTTATTGCACCAGACGCTGAGAATCAGCCCCGCGGCGCCGCCGCACACCGCCAGGAGCAAACCTTCGGCGAGCAATTGCCGGATGATTTGCCAGCGCGACGCACCGAGCGCGAGACGAAGCGCCATCTCTTTCGCGCGCGCCGTTCCACGCGCCAGCAGCATGTTGGCGAGATTCAGACAAGCGATGAGCAAAACCGCTCCCGCCATCGCCATAAGCAAGGTGCCGATCAACGCGATCGGGCCTTCATCCTGCGGCGAGGTGCTCAGGTCGAAACGCGCTGGTTTTTTCACCTGCACTTCGCGCTGAAATTCGGCGTCGCTGCCCTGCACGGCATTGAATCTCTGCGATAGCACTGGCAGTCGCGATTTCGCCGTCTCGACCGTGAGGCCGGGTCGCATCCGGCCAACGAGATTGAGCGGGTAAACTTTCGCGTTTGCCAAATCGTGCAGCGATTCCGAATCGTCGAAGGTCGAGCCGAGCTGCGAATGCACCCCGAGCGGCAGCCAAATGTCGGGCGCGATCAAGGCGCTGGCGCCGCTGAATCCTTCCGGCGAAATCCCGATGACCGTGTAGGGCTGCCCGTTGATCTGAAGCGTGCTCCCGACGAAATCGCTCCGTCCCTCCTGGCGCTTCCAAAAACCGTAACTGGCCACAACCACCGCGATGTTCGCGTTCGGCTTGCATTCTTCGGCGTTGTAGAAGCGTCCGCGATACGGCTGCACGCCCATGAGCGAGAAATAATTTTCCGAAGTCAGAAAAGCGAAGCTGCGCCGCATCTCGTGATCGCGCCCAATACCGGCGACCGCGAACTCGAGCGCAGCCAGATCGGTCAGGAGATCGCCACCGTTCGCGCGCAGCTCACGAAATTCGTTGTAGGAAAAGCCGCGGTAATCGTGGTTGGCATTCTGCCGGCAGTTATAAACATTCACCACTTCCTGCGAGCGCAGCGGCACCATCGGGCGCAGCACCACGCTGCTGATGAGCGCGAAAATCGCCGAGTTCACCCCGATGGCTAGCGCAAGCGTCACCACCGCCACGATTGTAAAGCCCGGCGCCTTTAAAAGCTGCCGCAGCGCAAACTTGAAATCCTGCAACATAAGATCCGCCTCCCGATCTGTGAGATGCAGCGACCTCGGCCTTTGGATTCAAACATCCGCCTGCGCCACCCATCTGCGGACTGGACGATGTAACGTCAGGCGTGGAGTGATCCCAGACGGCCAGCAGGAGCCTGAGCGCCGTTTCCAAGGCGAGCGGTGATCAGTCGCCGCAGGTCTCCATTACTATTATGTTTCGCTGGATCATTCGTCTCGTCGTAATCAGCTTCGCTTCCAAGCTCGTAAACGCTTACTTCAAGTCGCGCCCGGAGCGCATACGCCGCTAGAGCGGCTGCGATAGCCAGGCAAACTGCCAGAATTTGTTCGGCAGGGCGGATCACGAATTGCGGGATGAGGATCTTTTGCGTCGCTGGTGTTTTGTTGCCGCTGATTTTAGGCCTCGCCTTGGCGGCGGGCGGCAATGATGCCATCGCCGCTCGCCCGGCACGCCTCTTTTTCGAAAGCGGCGGGAGGAAGATCCGAGCGGATGTCTATTCGCCGGCCGTGCCGAAGTCGATGTGCGCCATCGTCCTGCTACACGGCGCCGGCGGGATGCTTTTCGATGGGCCGCGGATGCGGCGGGTCGCCCGCGCATTAGCTGGTGCCGGCGATACAGTTTACCTGCTGCACTACTTCAATCGCACGGCCACGATCGCTGCGCGCGACCCGGAAATGCAGGCGCGTTTCGAGGACTGGCTGGGCACGGTACGCGATGGGATCAAATGGGTCCATGATCGCGCGGACGAAGGAGAACGGCCCATCGGCATTTATGGGTATTCGCTGGGCGCTTTTCTGGCGATCGCGGCAGCGTCGAACAACCCGCTGGTGGGAGCGGTGACGGAGCAGGCCGGCGGAATGTGGAACTCGCAGGAGAATCGGGTGAGCAAAATGCCGCCGGTGCTCATGGTGCACGGTATGGGGGATGAGCGGGTGCCATTTGAAAAGTATGCCAAGCCTCTGCTGCGCGTGTTGCGCGAGCGCAGTGGAAAGGTCGAGACGGATTTCGTGCCCGGCGAAGGTCACGTCTTTAGCGAAGCGGCGATGAAGACTGTGCGCCCCAAGGCAGCGAAGTTCTTCGGCCGCGAATTGTCTGCGGCCAGGGATGGCAGGTAGATTTGGTCGCCGCGATGGTGAGAGCGGCGGTTCTGGTTAAATTGCGTGCATGCGCGTGCTGGCGATTGACGCATCTCTTCGGCACACCGGCGTCGCGGTGGTCGACGCCGCCAATGGAAAAGCGCGAGCGCTTTTCTATGGCACGATTCACAATGCCGGTTCGCTCAAGCCGTCGGCTTGCCTGGTAGCCATTCGTGAGCGGCTGGCGCAATTGATTCGCGAACATCAGCCAGAGTGTTGCGCGCTCGAATCGGTCATTTACGTGCAGAGCTACAAGACGGCGATTACGCTGGGGGCGGCGAGGGGCGCCGCCATTCTGGCGGCGGCGGAGAAAGGGCTGCCGGTTTTTGAATATGCGCCGACGCGGGTGAAACAATCGGCGGTCGGCACCGGCGGCGCGGCGAAGAACCAGGTGGCGTTCATGATGCGCGCCCTGCTTGGATTAACCGAAACACCGGAGGCCGATGCGGCCGACGCGCTCGCGATTGCGCTGACTCATGTGCGCGCGGCCGAGATGCGAAAACTGGGAATACCGGCGGCGACGCAGATTTGATTGAGTTCCGGATTAACACCGATGAAAGACGGAGCAGCAGCTGATTTCACGGTCCAATGGCTCGGCCGACTCGAATACGCCGGGGCGCTAGCGTTGCAGGAACAAATCGTGGCGGAGAAGCGCAGCGGTGTGATTGCGGCCGACACTTTACTGCTGCTAGAGCACGATCCGGTTTACACCATCGGGCGAACGCCGGACCAGAGGAGTCTGCGCGGCGCGATGCATTTGCCGCATCCGCTTTTTCAAACTAACCGCGGCGGGCAGGCGACATATCACGGGCCGGGACAGCTCATCGGCTATCCCGTTATCGATCTGCGCAATTGCGGGCAGGATTTGCACAAGTTCCTGCGCTGGATCGAAGAGTTGCTTCTTTCGTTTCTAACGAGATACAACATCGACGCCCGCCGGCGCGATGGACTTACCGGCGTGTGGGTGGAAGATCGCAAGATCGCTTCCATCGGCGTGGGCGTGCGGCATTGGATCACGATGCACGGGTTCGCGTTAAACGTGTGTGGCGATCTCTCGCCATTCGCGCAGATAACGCCGTGCGGCATTGCCAACGTGAGCATGACTTCCATCGAAAAAGAGTGCGGCGAAAGCGTGACAGTCGCTGACGCAGCCGGCATCATGTCGGAGCTGGCGGCACGCGCGATCGGTGATCTGCGGAGCTTGGCCGTGATGCGGGCATGAACATTCCACTGGAAGACAATTTCGCCGATGTGATCAGCAAAGCGCAGCGCGGGCTCGGCATTTCCGAGTCCGAGCTGGCGAAGATCGCGCGGATCGACGCGAGTGCGCTACGGAAATTGCGCGGGGGACATTTCGATGAGCTTGCGCTTTTTCGCGTTGCGCCGGTGCTTGAGCTGGGCGCGCGCGCTTTATGCGCGTTGGCGCAGGAGCAATATCACCCGACAGCGCGCGAGATTGATGGATTGGCGATGTTCAACACGCCTTTCCATGACATGCGCGTGAACGCCTTTCTCGTGTGGGATCCGGTCTCGCGCAAAGCTGTCGCGTTCGATACTGGCGCGGATTGCGGCGGCATCCTGGCACGGATGAAGAAGGAAGGATTAACCGTGGAGCTGATTCTGTTGACCCACGCGCACCCGGATCACATCGCTGATCTCGGGCGGCTGGTGAAAGCGACGAACGCCCCTATTTACATTTCGAGCCGTGAATCGGCGCCCGGTGCCGAGGGAATCAGCGAAGGTAAAAAATTCGAACTTGGCAGATTGCGAATCGATTCGCTCTCGACCTGGGGACATTCGCGCGGCGGCATGACCTATTTTGTGACCGGTTTATCTAAACCGATCGCGGTCGTCGGCGACTCGATCTTCGCCGGCTCGATGGGGGGCGGGAACGTTTCCTACAAGGATGCTGTGCGCAACAATCTCGATAAAATCCTGACGCTGTCCGACGACACTATTATTTGCCCAGGCCACGGGCCCTTGACGACGGTGGGGCAAGAGAAGGAACACAACCCGTTCTTTGCAGGGCGGCAGAATTAGTTAAGTCACAGATGAAGACCGATTATCACGGATTCACAATCAGCATTTCCGAATCGCTGTTTCATCGACGTTAAATCCGTGGCTGATTGTTCGGGATGAACATCGGATTCGTTGGCGTGGGTCGCATGGGCGCGAACATGGCGCGGCGGCTGGCCCAGTGCGGATGTCAGGTAACGGCGGTTTACGATGTCAATCGCGCGGCGGCGACGGCGCTGGCGAGTGAGCTGAGTTGCGCGGCGTGCCAGCAGTTGTCCGATGTGACGGCGCAGGCGGACGTGATCGTCACGGTGGTGAGTGATGATGACGCGATGCGCGAGATTTTCGCGGAATCGGGCGACAGCCTGCTGGTGAATGCGCGCGGGAAGTTGTTCATCAATTGCGCCACCATCACTCCGGCGGTGCATGTGGAGGTGGAGCGGCTCGCCGGCAAGGTGGGCGCGCACACACTCGAAGCGTGCATGGCTTCGAGCATCACGCAGGCGCGCGACGGCACGCTTTACCTGATGTGCGGCGGGAGCGAGGAAGCGTTTCGCGGGGCGCAGCCGATTCTGGAAAAGCTGGCGAAGAGCGTGCGTTTTATCGGCGGAAGTGGGGAGGCGGCGAAGGTGAAAGCGCTGGTTAACATGGTGATGAACATCAACACGGCCGGACTGGCGGAAGGTCTTGGGCTGGGCGACGCGCTCGGGCTTGATCTCACGATGTTGCGCGAAGTTTTCTCGGAAACGGGCGCCGCTTCACGCGTGCTGCAAACGGATGGGGAAGATATGCAGAACCGGGAGCACTCCGTCTTCTTCTCCGCGGCCCACGCGGCGAAGGACAGCGGTATCGCGCTCGATTTAGCTAACGAGGTCGGACTGGATCTGCCGCTGGCGCGGGCGACGAAGCAGCAATACGAGGTGATGATCGAAGAAGGCCTGGACGACATTGACAAATCGGGAATCGCCGAGCTGACGTTCAAGGACCGGCACAAACATGGCGGCGATCATGTCTGATTTTTGAGCACGGATTCACACGGATGAAACCCGGATTCCGGTTGCCTTCCATCCGTGCACATCCGTGTTAATCCGTGGCTGAATGCTCCCGGCTGGCCATGGCCGGGAATGCGGTTTCGGCAGAAACCGCTGCGAACTTGAAACTTCGCCTTCGTCACTGAGTTTCAGAAGACGTGAAAACGGTCTGGCGCGTGTTTGTTTATCTGAAGCGTTACCCGCTGCTCGCGGCGGGGACGCTGGCTTGCGCCATTCTCGGCACGCTCATGGTCATGGTTTTTCCAGCGGTGACGCAGCGCATTCTGAATGATGTCATTGTGGCGCACCATCCTGAACGTTTGTGGCCGCTATTGATTACGGGCACGGTCGCGGTGTTGCTGAAAAACGCGCTGGATTCGCTGCGGCTTCTGCTCAACAACACCTTCGAGCAAAAGGTCATCTTCGATCTGCGCAGCGATCTCTATTCCCACATCCAAACGCTGCCGCTACGTTGGTTCGATAATCGCGCCACGGGCGATTTGATGACGCGCATTCTCGAGGATGTGAGCTCGGTCGAGCGCGTGCTCATCGATGGAATCGAGCAGGGCACGGTGGCGGTGCTGCAGATCATGGTGGTGCTGGCGGGAATGTTTTACCTGAGCGCGAAACTGGCGCTGGTCGCCCTCGCGCCGGTGCCGTTTCTCGCCGGCGGCGCGCTCTGGTACACGCTCACCGCCCATCGCCGCTATCGGCTGCAACGCCGCGCCGCTTCCGCCATGAACTCGCTCCTGCACGATAATCTCTCCGGCATTCGCCAGATAAAAAGCTTCGTGCGCGAGCGCGAGGAACACCGGCGATTTAACCGCGCCAGCGACGAGCTCCGGCGCGCCACGCTCATCGTCATGAAAGTGTGGGCGCTTTACAATCCGTCGATGTACCTCTTCGGCTCGCTTGGCGTCCTTGCCGTCGGTGCGGTCGGCGCGCGCGGAATTCTCGCTGGAACGATTCCGCTGGGCGATTTCGCCGCCTTCCTGTTGCTCTCGAGTTTTCTCTACGATCCGGTGGGGAAACTGCATTCGCTCAATCAACTCATCCAGGCCGGTCGCGCGGCGGGTGAACGCGTTTTTGAAATTCTCGATTCACCGGGCGAACCCAGCGGCGGATTGGAGTTGCCCGGGAAAGTCCGCGGCGAGATCGAGTTCCGCCACGTCAGTTTCAGCTATGGTGGCGAGCTGCCGGCGCTGACCGATGTTTCGTTTCATGCGCGGCCGGGAGAGACGATCGCGCTTGTCGGCACGACCGGCGCGGGAAAATCGACGCTCATCAATCTGCTGACGCGATTCTATGAATTCGACCGCGGCCAGATTTTGCTCGATAAAAATCCGATCCGCGACTTCAGCATTCGCTCGTTGCGGGAGCAGATCGGGATGGTGACGCAGGAGAGTTTTTTATTTAACGGCACCATTCGCGAGAACCTGCAGCTGGGGAAGCCTGATGCAACCGACGCAGAGTTGCTGGAAGCGGCGGAGGCGGCGAACGCGCGACCGTTCATCGATCGATTGCCGAACGGGTTGAGCAGCGTGGTGGGCGAGCGCGGCGTGAAGCTGAGCGTCGGTGAAAAACAGCGGCTCTCGATCGCGCGCGCGTTGCTGAAGGATCCGCCGGTCCTCATTCTCGATGAAGCGACCGCAAGCGTCGATACGACGACGGAGCGGCTCATTCAGGAAGCGCTGGAGAATTTGATGTTCGACCGCACCTCCATCGTCATCGCGCATCGGCTTTCCACCATCGTGCACGCCGACCAAATTCTCGTGCTCGATCATGGCCGCATCATCGAACGCGGCACACATGAACAATTGCTGGCTCTGGGCGGCAAATACGCGCGGCTGTGCGAGCAGAGTTTCCTCGAGACGACCGAAGGCGAGCCGGCGATGGTTTAGATCCCGCGAGCGCGCTAACCGCATTAGCTCGCTTCCGGCGCAGCGACGAGCAATTGCTGGTAACGGGCTTCAAGCTCGCGATAACGCGCTTCGGATTCTTTCAAGGCCCGGCGTTCCTCATGCAAACTGCGCTCGAGATCGCGAATGCGTTCTTCGAAATTGATGGCGATGCGTGTGGCCGCGGGTGATTCGCCGCCGGCGCCGTTCGCCTCCTCAGCCGGCGCGGAGAACCGCGATTCCATCTCATTGATGCGTTGGCGCATGCCGTCGCAGGCATTGATGACGAAGTGATCCGGCGTCACTTCGCCGAGCCGAACGAATTCCTGAACGGCGCCGAGCGTGGTCGGCCCATAGTAGCGCTCGGACGTCACTTCGACCAGCCAATCCATTCCGAGCTCGGCCAGCATGGGCGCTTTCATCCACGTTTCCTGGTCGGGCGAGACAAGGTCCTGTGGCGCGATGCGGGCGCTCGCGGCCCAGCGCACGAGTTGATCGAACGGCAGCGGGCCGAAAAGACTTCGGTCCTCGTGTTTGCAGAGATACCAGCTCGCGTCCATCGCTATTGCCCAGGCGAAGGCGCCGGTGTCGCGCTGGAAGACGCGCCCGCCGGGGGAACCATCACCGACTGACCCGCCTGTAATTTCCGCCCGTCCTCGATGTGATTGAACTTCTGCAAATCTTCCACGCCGACTTTGTATTGCTTGGCAATGGAGGTGAGCGTTTCACCGCGCGCGACCACGTGCGTGACCGCGCCGGCATGCGCGGGATCGAGCACCGCTGCTGCTGTCGCCACTGGCATGGCCGTCGACGCGGGCGTCGCCTCGCCGATCATGACGCCCGGCCGCGCCATCTGCTGCTCCATTTTCAAAAGCTGCTGCGAAAGCGCGTCGATCTTGGTGTTAATCTCGTCCACTTTTTTGTTGAGGGCGTCGATCTGCGATGGCGCCGGTGAACTTTCCGGCGTCTGCGCGCGCACGACCACAGAGACGAGGAGCAAAGCGAGGAGCGGGAATCTCATCGCCGCAAGTTTGCCATTGCGGAAAGAGGCTGGCAAGACATCGGGTGAATCAACACGGGTCCCGCGCGCCGGTTGCGAAAAGAGAGAAGCGCGATACGTTTTGGGCTGATGCCGGAGCGCATTCAGAAGCCGGTGGAACCGGCGCCGTGGGGGCCGAAACAGGGGGACGGCGATGGGCCGCGCTCACCTGATATTTCACGCCCTGACACGAAGGATCTGCTGAAGAAAATGCGCAAGGT